>CAYRBQ010000039.1:0-14403 GCA_964422305.1 uncultured Reyranella sp.
GCGGCGGCGCCGACGACGGCTATGCGATGTATGCCTGTTTCGCGGCCCTGCTGGCGCTGCAGGAGCAGAAGGTGCCGCGCGCCCGCTGCGTGATCATGATCGAGGGCTGCGAGGAGTCCGGCAGCTACGACCTGCCCTTCTACGTCGACCATCTGATCGACCGGATCGGCGATCCGTCACTGGTGGTGTGCCTCGATTCGGGCTGCGGCGACTGGGACCGGATGTGGCTTACCACGTCGCTGCGCGGCATCGCGGCCGGCACGCTCAAAGTGCGCGTGCTGAACGAGGGCGTGCATTCGGGCGACGCGTCGGGAATCGTGCCCTCCTCCTTCCGCATCGTGCGCAGCCTGCTGACGCGGCTGGAGGACGAGGCGACGGGCGAGATGAAGCTGCCGGATTTGTTCGTGCAGATCCCGCCGCAGCGCATCAAGCAGGCCGAGGAGGCCGCGCGCGTGCTGGGCGAGGAGGTCTATCGCAAGTTCCCGTTCGCTGGCACGACCAAGCCGATGGTCGAGGATCTGCCGCAGATGGTGCTGAACCGCACCTGGCGGCCGCAACTCGCGACCACCGGCATGGCGGGCTACCCCGAGCCGCTCGACGCCGGCAACGTGCTGCTGCCCTACACCGAGGCCAAGATCAGCGTGCGCACGCCGCCGACGCTCGACGCGAAGGAAGCCGTGAAGGCGATCAAGAAGGCGCTCGAGGCCGATGCGCCCTACGGCGCCACGGTCGAGTTCGACGCCGGCGAAGGCGGCCAGAGCGGCTGGCACGCGCCGCCGCTGGCACCCTGGCTGGAGAAGGCCGTGACCGAGGCCTCGCAGGAGGCGTTCGGCCAGCCGGTCGCCTACATGGGCGAAGGCGGGACGATCCCGTTCATGGGCATGCTGGGCGACAAGTTCCCCGACACGCAGTTCGTGATCACCGGCGTGCTGGGCCCGCATTCCAATGCGCACGGCCCCAACGAGTTCCTGCACATCCCGACGGGCAAGAAGGTGACGGTGGCGACCGCGCTGATGATCGCCTCGCACTTCAAGCGGAAGGCGAAGGGCTAGCCGCCCAGCTCTTCCTTCAGCATCTCGAGTTCCAGCCACTCGGTCTCGGCGGCGTCGAGCTCGGCCTGGGCGGCGCCCAGCCGCGCGGTCTTGGCGGCGAAGGCCTTGGGATCGCGACCGTAGAGGCCGGCATCGGCCAGCGCCTCGTTGAGCGCCGCCATCTCGGCATGCAGCGCGTCGATCTTCTTCGGTAGCTCAGCCAGCGCCCGCTCGCGCTTGTAGCCCAGCCGCTGCCTGGCCGGCGCCTGCTCGCGCGGCGCGGCGGGCTTGTCCTTCCTTGCGGCAGGCTGGGCGGCAAGCGCCTCGCGCGGACCGCGCTGGGCGAGATAGTCGGTGTAGCCGCCGGCATATTCCGTGGCGTTGCCGTCGCCCTCGAGCGCGATGGTCGAGGTGACGAGGCGGTCGAGGAAGTCGCGGTCGTGGCTCACCAGCAGGACCGTGCCGTCATAGTCCGACAGCGCCTCCTGCAGGAGGTCGAGCGTGTCGGCGTCGAGGTCGTTGGTCGGCTCGTCGAGCACGATCAGGTTGGAGGGCGCGGCCAGCGCCTTGGCGAGCAGCAGGCGGTTGCGCTCGCCGCCCGACAGGGTGCACACCGGCTGGCGTGCCTGCTCGTCGCGGAACAGGTACTCGCGCAGGTAGGTCATGACGTGGCGCTGCTGGCCATGCACCAGCACATGGTCGTTGCGGTCGGCCAGGATCTCCCACGGCGTCCTGTCGGGATCGAGCGCGGTGCGGCGCTGGTCGATCACCACCGGCATCAGGTTGGCGCCGAGCTTCACCGAGCCGGTGTCGGGCGCGAGCTCGCCGATCAGCATGCGCAGCAGCGTCGTCTTGCCGGCGCCGTTGGGGCCAATGAGGCCGATGCGATCCTTGCGGAAGATGCGCGTGGAGAAGTCACGCACGATGGTGCGTCCGCCGTAGGACTTGGAGATGCCGCGCGCGGTGATGGCGAGGCTGCCCGACTGCTCGGCGGTGCCGGTCTCGATCGTGGCGCGGCCGACAGGTCCGATCTGCTGGCGGCGCTGCTTGCGCAGCTCGCCGAGCGCGCGCAGGCGGCCTTCGTTCCGGGTACGGCGCGCGCGGATCGACTTGCCGGCCCATTCGGTCTCGCGCTCGATCAGCCGGTCGAGCTTGTGCCGCTCGGTCGCCTCGCGCTCCAGGATGTCCGACGACCAGGCGTCGAACTCGGCATAGCCCTTGTCGAGGCGGCGCACGATGCCGCGGTCGAGCCACAGCACTGCGCGCGTCAGGTTGGCGAGGAAGCGGCGGTCGTGGCTCACCAGCACGTAGGCGCCGCGCCAGCTCCCGAGCTTCTCCTCCAGCCATTCGATGGTCGGCAGGTCGAGATGGTTGGTGGGCTCGTCGAGCAGCAGCACGTCGGGCTCGGCGACCAGCGCACGGGCCAGCGCCGCGCGGCGTGCCTCGCCGCCCGACAGGCCCTGCGGCTCGCGCGCGCCGTTGAGCTTCAGCTCGGTGAGGAGCGCTGCGACGCGATAGTCCGATGCGCCGAGCGAATCGGTCAGCGCCGAAGCCACGTAATGGCCGACCGTGGCGTGGCCGGTGAAGTCGGGCTCCTGCGGCAGGGTCGCGACGGTGGCACCGGGCTGGGCGAAGCGCGTGCCGGAATCGGCGATCGGAGCGCCGGCCAGGATGCGGAGCAAGGTCGACTTGCCCGCGCCGTTGCGCCCGACCAGCGACAGCCGCTCGCCGGGCGCGATCGACAACTCGACGCCGTCGAGGATCGTCTGGTCGCCCAGGTGGTAGCGGATGTCGGTCAGTCCGAGGAGAGGTGGTTCGGCCATGGAGGCGGCTCTCATGACCGAACCTGTCCACTTGGGCAAGGGCCGGAAGCGGCAGTAGGATCGCGCATGCTGCGGGTCGTGGGGGAGCCGAGGCGGATCGATCGCGCCATCAAGCGCCTGCAGGGCGCGTTGAAGGGCGTTCCCGCGCGCGGCGTGCGGCTCACCTGGCGCGGCGGCGAGCTGCGCACCACCATCCACTGGGCGCGCGACGACGCCTTCTGGTGGGCGTTCGAGCCGCGCACCGCACGCGACGGAATCGCCGCGCGACATGCCCTGGTGCTGGGCCATGCGCCCGACGCGCCGACCAAGCGCGAGAGCATCACCTGCGAGATCAACCTGCCGCGCGAGGGCGCCGACCGGAAGGTGGCGGGCCTGATCGTGGCCGACGAGGCGGGCGCGCTCTACCTCGCCCATTCCGGCCGCATGGGCGGCGCACGGCCGGGCCAGCGCAAGTCGGGCTTCCGCGAGTTCCTGGCCGACGGCGTGTGGCGCGAGGTGAAGTGGCCCGACGGTGAGGAGCGCGAGGCGCTGATCGTGGCGCCGCTCGACAGCCCGCGCCTCACGCGGCTGCTCGGCCGCTTCGTCGATGCCGTGCGCGCCTTCAAGGCGGGCGAGCCGCGCGGCCTCGGCACCGGCCTTTGCATCGCATCCACCACCGAGCCATCGGCGTCGGCCGCCTGCGACCGGCGCCTGGTCGACGTGGCGCTGCACGAGGAACTGGCGAAGCGCGGCCTGATGGGCGGCGCCGAGGACCTGTTCTCGCTGCGCGGCGAGCGCCCGCAGCCCCTGTTCGCGCTGGTGGCCGACGGCGCTGCCGACGAGCTGGCACTCGCGGTCGGATCCCTGTCGCTCGCCTCGGCGCGCGGCGGGCCCGACGTGCGGCCGATCCTGATCGCGCCGGCGAGCCTCGCCGACGGCGACACGGCGCTGAACGCGCTGCCCTTCGCCTGCGTGCGCTTCCGCTGGCGCGGCGCGCGGGCGGTGTTTGACGGGCTGGACGACGCGCTGGCATGAAGGTCCCATCATGGTGATGGGCCTGACGACGGGACTATGGGTGAGCGCGCAGGTGCGGCTGTGCGATCGCGCGTTCATTCCGGCCGCCGTCGTGCGGCGCGGCGATCCCGATGCCGGCACGGTGCTGCTGAAGATCAACCGCTTCGAGGCGGGCGTGACGGTCTACACCCAGGCCAGCACGATGAACGACGAGCCCGCCTGGAGCCGCGGCACCGGCCCGACGCCCGTGGACGAGGCGGCGGCCGACGCCTACATCGCCCGGCAGGTGGCGCGCGATCCCGATCTCTGGGTCCTCGAGATCGAGGACCGCAAGGGCGAGTACAAGATCGACGGCAAGGTCGTCTGAACGACCTTACTTCTTGGGCAGCGCCGAGAGCGGATCGATGGTCTTGCCGGCGCGGCGGACCTCGAAGTGCAGGTAGGGCTCGGCCGAGCCGCCGGAGTTGCCGACCTTGGCGATGGTTTGGCCCTTCTTCACATGGGCGCCCTTCTTGACCAGCAGCTCCTCGTTGTTGCCGTAGGCGGTGATGACGCCGCCCGAGTGCTGGACCAGCAGCAGGTTGCCCATCTTGGCGACGTCGCTGCCGGCGTAGATCACTTCGCCGCCGTCGGCGGCGTGCACGGGCGTGCCCTTGGCGGCGGCGATGTCGATGCCGTCGTTCTTCTGCCCGCCCGAGGTGCCGTAGTTCGAGATCACCTTGCCGTTGACCGGCCAGGCGAGCCGGGGCGGCGGCGTGGCCGGCACGGTGACCGACTGCGAAGCCGGGCTGAGCGGAGTCGGCTCGCCGGCCGGGGCGGCCGAACGCGGCGCTTCGCCCTGTCCGGGCGCAGCCAGGGTCTCGCGCTTCACCGACGAGGGCGCGTTGGGATTGGCCGCCGCGGTCTGCGCTCCGGCCACGTCATCGGGCACGAAGCGCGCGCCCGGCATCTGCAGCGACTGGCCCGGCTTCAGCGTATAGGGCTGCTTCAGGTTGTTGCGATCGATGATGGTCTGCGAAGGAACGCCGTAGCGCTGGGACAGGCTCGCGACCGTGTCCTTCTCCTTCACGACATAGACGGGAACGGCGTTGGGGCCGGCGCCGGAGCCGGGATATTCCATGGTGCCTTCACGGGCGCCCATGACGGTGTTGCAGGCGCCGAGCGCGACCGACAACGCCGCCATTGTACCCAGCGTGCGCATCCGGCCGGCCCATCGCGAGGGGAAGCGAGGGGCTCTTTTCATGGGACTATTCTACTAGATCATGAATCCGGCGGGAATAGGACCGCTCGGCTTTGGCCGAGCGGGTCCAGCGGCGTGTAGCGCTGCAGGAAGCGAAGCGACCGAAGCGCGGGCACCGCGCGGTTCGGAACGAATAAGTGAGTCGAAACAGGACCTTGGAGCTACCCCTGCCCCAGGACCGGCAGCGGACCGGCCACGAGGGGAACGAAACGCACCGGCATCAGGGTGTCGCGCTGCAGCCCGCTGTCGCTCTTCACGATCCGCTCGACCACCTGGGCGGTCGGGTCGCGGCCCACCGGCACGATCAGGATGCCGCCGACGGCGAGCTGGTCGATCAGGGCCTGCGGCCGCTCCTCGGCGGCGGCGGTGACGATGATGCGGTCGAACGGCGCCTGGCCCGGCCAGCCCTTGCTGCCGTCGTTGACGTCGACCACGACATTGTAGATGCCGAGGTCGAGCAGCAGGCGCTCGGCCTCCTTGGAGAGCGGCTTGTAGCGCTCGATGGAATAGACGCGGCGCGCCAGCTTGGCGAGGACGGCCGCCTGGTAGCCCGAGCCGGTGCCGATCTCGAGCACCTTCATGCGCGGGCCGACCCGCAGCGCCTCGGTCATGGCCGCGACCACCAGCGGCTGGCTGATGGTCTGGCCGAAGGCGATGGGGAGCGCGGTGTTCTCCCAGGCGCGCTCGGCGAAGGTCGGCGAGACGAAGCGCTCGCGGTCGACGGCGGCGATGGCCCCCAGCACGGCCTCGTCCTGGATGCCCGAGTTGCGGAGCTCGGCGATCAGGCGCTGCATGGCGGGGACGTTCACGGCGCCCGCCTTCGCTCAGGTCGCGGGGAACAACGAGCCGAACTTGCGGCGCGTGGCCTCGTGCGTGAGATCGAGGTGCAGCGGAGTCACCGAGACGTAGCCCGCGCGCACGGCGGTGAGGTCGCTCTCCTCGTCGCGCTCGTGCTCGCCGGGCGCGTAGGCGATCCAGTAGTAGGTGCCGCCGCGCGGGTCGATGCGCTCCACGATGTGGCCGCCGAAGCCGCGCACACCCTGGCGCGTGACCTTCGTGCCCTTGACCGCCGACGCGGCGACATCGGGGAAGTTCACGTTGACCAGGACGTTGCGCGGGATGCCGCCCGCCAGCACGCGGCGCGCGATGTCGGCGCCGTGGTGCGTGGCGGTGTCCCACTTCAGGGGATGCGGATGCGTATAGGCCTGGCTGAAGGCGATCGAGGGAATGCCGAGCAGGCAGCCTTCCATGGCGCCGGCGATGGTGCCGGAATAGGTCACGTCGTCGGCCATGTTGGAGCCGCGGTTCACGCCCGACAGCACGATGTTGGGCTTGCGCTCCTTCAGCAGGTGCTTCACCGCGAACAGCACGCAGTCGGTCGGCGTACCCTCCAGCGCGAACTTCTTCTCGGTGATCTGGCGGGCCCGCACCGGATGGGTGAGCGAGAGCGAATGGCCGGCGCCGCTCTGGTTGTATTCCGGCGCCACGATCCAGACATCCTGCGAGAGCTGGCTCGCGATGTCGATCATGGCATCGAGGCCGGGCGCGTTGATGCCGTCGTCGTTGGTGACGAGGATGCGCGCCTTGGCGATGTCGGCCGGCGTCACTTGGCCGGCCCCGGGATCAGCGTCTGGCCGCGCATGTAGGGCACCAGCGCCTCGGGGATCGTCACCGAGCCGTCCTCGTTCTGGTAGTTCTCCAGCACTGCGATCAGGGTGCGCCCGACCGCGAGGCCCGAGCCGTTCAGCGTGTGCACGAAGCGCGTGCCCTTCTCGCCCTTGGGGCGATAGCGCGCGTTCATGCGCCGGGCCTGGAAGTCGCCGCAGTTCGAGCAGCTCGAGATCTCGCGATAGGCGCTCTGGCCGGGCAGCCAGACCTCGAGGTCGTAGGTCTTGCGCGCCGAGAATCCCATGTCGCCACTGCACAGCATCACCGCGCGGTAGGCGAGGCCCAGCCGCTTCAGCACCTCCTCGGCCGAGGCGGTCATGCGCTCGTGCTCGGCCTCGGACTGCTCGGCGGTGGTGATGCTCACCAGTTCGACCTTCGGAAACTGGTGTTGGCGGATCATGCCGCGCGTGTCCTTGCCGGCGGCGCCCGCCTCGGAGCGAAAGCACGGCGTCCACGCGGTGAATCGCAGCGGCAGGTCCTTCTCCTCCAGCACCACATCGTTCACCAGGTTGGTGAGCGGAACCTCGGCGGTCGGGACGAGCCAGAAGCCGTTGTCGGTGTGGAACATATCCTCGGCGAACTTCGGGAGCTGGCCGACGCCGTAGACGGCGGTGTCCTTCACCAGCAGCGGCGGGTCGACCTCGGTGTAGCCGTTCACCTCGGTGTGCAGGTCGAGCATGAACTGCGCGATCGCCCGTTCGAGCCGGGCCAGGCGGTTCCTGAGGAAGACGAAGCGCGAGCCGGAAATCTTCGCAGCCTGCCCGAAGTCCATGTCGCCCATCGCCTCGCCGATCGCGACGTGGTCCTTGGGCTGGAAGCTGAAGTTGCGCTGGCTGCCGTGGCGTCGGACCTCGACGTTGGCGTGCTCGTCGGCGCCGTCCGGCACCTCGTCGACCGGCAGGTTGGGCAGCACTTCCAGCCTGCCCTTCAACTCCTCGTCGAGGCGCTGTGCCTCGCGCTCGCCGTTGCGCAGCGCCTCCTCGAGGGAGGCGACCTCGGTCATCAGCGTATCGGCATTCTCGCCTTTGCGCTTGGCCATGCCGATCTGCTGGCTGAGCGTCTTGCGCCTGGCCTGGATCGCCTCGCTCTCCGAGATCGCGGCGCGACGGCGCTTGTCGACTTCCAAGATCGCGGCGGCGGCGGGCTCCAACCCGCGGCGGCGGAGGCCCTTGTCGAAGGCCTCGGGGTTTTCTCGAACGAAGCGTATGTCGTGCATGGTCAGCCGCCGGCCGCTTCCTCGGCCTTCTTGTCCTCGCGTGCGCGCTTCCGCTCGATCCAGCCGCCGATCAGGATGCTGAGCTCGTAGAAGCCGATCAGCGGAATGGCGAGCGCGATCTGGCTGATCACGTCGGGTGGTGCGAGGACCGCGGCGATCACAAAGGCCACGACGATCGCGTAGCGGCGCTTGGACTTCAGGCCCTCCGTGGTGGCGATACCGACCTGGATCAGCAGGGTCAGCAGGACCGGCACCTCGAAGGCGAAGCCGAAGGCGAAGACGAGTTGGAGAATGCGTTCCAGATAGTCGGAGGAGCGCAACGTCTTCTCGATGTCAGGCGGCGCGTACTGCGTCAGCATGAAATTGATCACATACGGCAGCACGACGTAGTACATCAGCGCACAGCCGGCATAGAACATGAACGGCGTGGCGACGAGGAACGGAACGAAAGCGCGCTTCTCGTGACGGTAGAGGCCGGGCGCCACGAACAGCCAGATCTGCACGGCAATCAATGGGAAGCCCACGATCAGCGAGACGAATGCCGACAGCTTCACCGTGACGAAGAAGAACTCGAAGATGTCGAGGACGATGACCTTGTAGCCGTCGGCCAGCGCCGGCTGCATCAGGAACGAGAAGATCGGCTTGGCGAAGTAGAACGTGACGAAGAAGACGGCGAAGAACGCCACCAAGGCGTAGATCAAGCGTTTGCGCAGCTCGATCAGATGATCGAGCAGCGGCATCGGCTTGTCGTCTTCAGGGCCGTCGTGGGTGGCCTGGGTCACGGAATGGATCGCAGCATGGGAGCCGCCTTATGCCGCCCTTTGGCAGCCAATTCAAAGCGCTAAATGGCGCCCTCAGCCGGTCGCGACGGCCTTGGCCGGCTTCTCTTCCACTGCAGGCTGGGCCGCAGGCGCTGCCTCGGCCACGGCGCCTGCCGGTTCTGGTGCGGGCTCAGGGGCCGCGGCCTGCGCCAAGGCGGGCTCGGCCGCAACCTGCGGCGCGGATTCCGGCTCGACCAGCGGGTTGTCGATCTGGGCCTTGGCATCGGCCATGATCTTCTCGCCCTCGGCCATGCCTTCCTGGATGGCGCTCTTGATCTCTCTGGTGGGATCGAGTGCCTGCAGGTCGAGGCCCGGGGCCGATTCGAGCTGCTTCTTCACCTCGTCGAGCTCGGACTGGCGCACCATCTCGTCGACATGGCCGCGGAACTCCGACGCCATGCCGCGCATCTGGGACATCCATTTGCCCCAGCTGCGAAGCATGTTCGGAAGCTCCTTCGGACCGATGACGACCAGCGCCACGACCGCGATGACCAGAAGCTCTGGGCTGTCGATACCGAACATCGGGATTCAGGCCCGGCCTGATCGGAGGATCAGACCTTGGCGGCGTTGTCCTGATGGACCGTCCCGCCGGGCGGCGTGGTCGTGGCCTGGGCCGAGATCGGCTTGGCCGTGTCGCCCGGCTGGCCGGCTGTCTGGGCAGGCGGCGTTTCCTCAGCCCCACCACCGACGCCCTTCTTGAAGGCCGACAGGCCCTTCCCGAAGTCGCCCATGAGCTGCGAGATCTTGCCGCGACCGCCGAACAGCAGCAGCACGACGGCCAGCACGATCAGCCAGTGCCATACGCTGAAGCTACCCATGTGAAAATGCTCCCAAGAACGATTGCGATCGGCGTGTCGAAACTACGAATGCTGATTATGGCATTCGTGCCGAAGGGCCGGCAACCAGTCGAATAAGACCCTTCTGGGGCGCCAGCGTCCCTCTCAGCGCCCCGTCTCTTCCGCCGCGAGAGGCTCGTCGGCCTCGTCCTCGGTGGGCTCGAGCGGCAGGTCCGGCTCTTCCGGCCGGAATATGGGGGGCTGGGAACGCGGGTCCAAGAGGCCTGCGGCCTTCAATTCCTCCTGGCCCGGCAGATCGTCGAGGCTCGGCAGGCCGAAATGCTCGAGGAAGAATTCGGTGGTGCCCCAGGTGACGGGCTTGCCGGGGGCGCGGCGGCGGCCCATCGGCTTGATCCAGTTCTGCTCGAACAGCAGGTCGAGCGTGCCCTTGCTGAGCCCGACGCCGCGGACCTGCTCGATCTCGGCGCGTGTCACCGGCTGGTGATAGGCGATGATCGCCAGGGTCTCGACCGAGGCGCGGCTCAGCTTTCGCGTCACCGGCCGCTCGATCTTGAGCTTCTCGGAGAGGTCAGGCGCCGTACGGAAGGCATAGCCACCGGCGACCTTCACGAGATTCACGCCGCGGCCGGCATAGAGCTCGGTGAGATCGGCGACGAGCTGCGACACGTTGGCGTCGTTGGGCAACCGCTCGGCCAGCTCCTTCTCGTCGAGCGCCTGGGTTCCGGCGAAGATCAGGGCCTCTAGCAGGCGCAGATGTTGCGCATGGTCGGGGGAGACGACGTCCGTCACCGTGCCTCCCGCGACCGCCGCGGCGGCAGCCCCGACGGCCTCGATCGGAACCTCTACGACCTTGGACGACCCTTCCTCGCCATCGCCGCCATCTTCGTCGTCATCCTCCTCCTCGTCGTCATCGTCATCGTCATCGTCATCGTCGTCATCATCGTCCGAGTCGTCGTCATCCGACTCGTCGTCATCTACATCCTCCTCCTTCTCGACCTCGGCCTTCTCCTTGGCCGCCGAGAGGCCGGGTACGTCCGACAGGCCGGCGAGGATCAGCGCCGCGATGAGGGCCGGATCTTCGATGATCGCCGGGGCGTTCTGGATGTCTGACATGTCGGGACCCGTCACCGTTGCTCGGTACGCTTACGCAGATGGATGGGACCGAAGCGCTCGGTCTGGCGCAGCTCGATCTGGCCGTCCTTGGCGAGCTGAAGGCCCGCCACGAAGGTCGAGGCGATCGCCGACCGACGCTTGGTGGGATCGGTGAGCCCGGCCGGCAAAAACGCCTCGAGCGTCTGCCAGTCGATGGCGATGCCCAGCATGCGGCCGAGCCGTTCCGCCGCCTCCTCGACCGAGAAGAACTGCATCGGTGCGATCTGGTAGGTGTCGGCATCCTTGGGCCGCACCTGTGTGCCGTAGGCGCTGAGCAGGTCGTAGAGCTTCACGTCCCACACCGCACGCCGAACGACGATCACGCCCTCGGGCGCCCCGCGCGAGAAGATGTCCTTGCCGAGCTGCGGCCGCGCCATCAGGCGCGCACCCGCTTCCTGCATCGCCTCGAGGCGGCGGAGCTGCCATTGCAGCGCATCGGCCATCTCCTGGCCCGACGGTTCCTCGCCGGCAGGCGGCTCGGGCAGCAGCAGGCGCGACTTCAGGTAGGCAAGCCACGCCGCCATCACGAGATAGTCGGCGGCGAGCTCCAGCCTGAGGCGGCGCGCCTGCGCCACGTGCGCCAGGTACTGGTCGACCAGCGCCACCATCGAGATCCGGCGCAGGTCGACCTTCTGGTCGCGCGCCAAGGTCAGCAGCAGGTCGAGCGGACCCTCGAAGCCCTCGATGTTGACGATCAGCTCGCCCTCGCCCGGCGCGATGACGTCCGGGCCGCCGGCCGCGAAACTGTCGGCGGGCGCAGCGGCGGCCGATACCGCGGCAGTCGGGGCCTCGGCAACCGGTGTCTCGGCGGGCTTTTCGGGCTCGTTCATGTAGCCCCGGTTTAATCCAGCGGCAGCGCACACCGCCACTGGATTTGGCCCTGCCTTATCCCCATTCGGGCAAGAGTTCAGTGAGCCGTTTTGCAGCTTCCGCCAGGCCCTTCTTGCCGGCCGGATCGCGATGCCGGGCGAGGAAGGCGCGGCCGGCCTCGAAGCGCCTGCCGGCGGCCTCGGTCATGCCCGAGGTCCGGCCGGCGATCTCGACCATCTCGCCCATCCGGCCGTTGCAGTGGAGGGCGATGTCACAGCCGGCCGCCAAGGCGCGCGCCGCCCGCTCGCCGAGCGCCCCGCCCAGCGCCTGCATGGAAAGGTCGTCCGACAGGAGGAGCCCGTCGAAGCCGATATGGCCACGAATCACGTCCTGCACGGCGCCTGCCGAAACCGTGATGCAGTCACGGGCGTCGATCGTCTCGAACAGCAGGTGGCCGGTCATGGCCCAAGGCAGGTCGGACAGGAGCTTGAAGGGGACGAAATCGGTGCGCTCCAGCTCGGCGCGCGCAGCGCTCACCCGAGGCAGCGCCTCGTGGCTGTCGACCGTGGCGCGGCCATGGCCGGGAATGTGCTTGATGACCGGCATCACACCCTCGGCCAGCAGCCCCTCCGCGGCGGCGCGCCCGAGGGCGGCGACCGGCTCTGGCCGGTCGGCATAGGCGCGGTCGCCGATCACCGCATGGGTTTCAGGGAAGGCGATATCGAGCACAGGCACACAATCGACGTCGCACCCGATCGACGCGACGTCGGCCGCCAGCAGGCGCGAGTTCAGCTTCGTGGCCTCGAGGCCCAGCTCGGCATTGCGGGCGTACAGCTCGCCCAGGACGCGTGCCGGCGGCGCCTTGCGCCAGTGCGGCGGCCGCAGGCGGGCGACGCGGCCGCCTTCCTGATCGATCAGCACCGGTGCGTCTGCGCGCGCCACACTGGAACGCAGCTCGTCGACCAGCCGGCGCGTGCGCTCGGGCGTGTCGACGTTGCGCGCGAACAGGATGAAGCCGAGCGGATCGGCGTCGCGGAAGAACGCGCGCTCCTCGGCCGAGAGCTCGGGACCTGCGCAGCCGAAGATGACCGCGCGCGGCCTTCTCGTCGTCAAGGCCTCACCGCGCAGGCGGGACGGCGACGCAGTCGGCCTTGCGGCTCTTCAGCGTGCTGCAGACCGAGTGGGCCTGCTTCTCGTCGAGCGGACCGGCCTGGACGCGATACCATACGCCCCGGTCGCCGAGATCGACGCGGACCGGCTGCATGCGCAGACTGGCCAGGACGTCGCCGTGTGCGCTCTGCAGGCGCGCCCAGGTCGACTTGGCCACGTCCTCGTTCTTCACCGACGCGATCTGCACGCGCCACCCCCCGGTCGGACCGGACATGTTCTCGATGAGGCTGGCGATGCTGGGGCCGCTCTCGGCCGCCGCGGGCGTCGCGGAGGCCTGCTGAACGTTGGGCGGATTGGCCGGCACCTTGGCCTCGGCCGGCGGCGGTGTCGGGCCACCTGCCGTGGAAACCGGCGGATTGGGCTGCAGCGGGGTCGGCGCCTTGGCGACCTCGGGTTCCTTGGGCGCCGCGGGCAGCGGCATGCCGCTTGCCGGCAACTTCGGCGTCACGGCCGTGGGCAGGAGCTTCTCCGGCTGGCTCGGCACGGCGCCCGGCGCGATCCGGTTGAAGACTTCCTTGTCCTGGTTGGGCGGCACGAGTCCGCCGGCGTTCTCGGGCTTGATCCGGGCCGGCGTGGTCGGCGCCTGGACGACCAGAGGCTCGAGGCCCCGGCCGCCCGCCTTGACGTCCTGATTGTGCGCCCACCAGACGACCGAGCCGAAGCTCGCGATGGCGGCGATCGAGACCATGACCGTCAAGATCTGGCCGCGCCGCCTGTTGACCCGCATGAGGAGCGAGTCCCGCGGCGGCGGGGGAATGGAGTCGGGTTCGTGTGCGACGGGCCGGGGCGGAGGATCGAGCCGCACCGCAACCGACTCGTTAGGTCGGTAGATCGTAGGACCGTCGCCGGAGGGGGACCGGCGGATATGCATTCGTTATCTCATTTCCTCGACGGGTGTTACGCCGAAGACCTTTAATCCTGATCCTATCACAAAACCGATTCCCTGTACCAATGCCAGTCGCGCCCGGGTGAGCTCGGGGTCCCCCTCGACCACGAAGCGCAGCCCCGGCTCCTCCCGCCCCCGGTTCCAGTGGGCATGGAAGGCGGCGGCCAGGTCATAGAGATAGAAGGCGATGCGGTGCGGCTCGTGGGCCGAGGCGGCAGCCTCGACCTGGCGCGGCCATTGGGCGATCAGACGGATCAACGCGAGTTCGCCGGCATCGCCCAGACGGTCGAGCGAGGTGCTGTCCAACCCCTCGACCGCGATGCCGGCGGCGCTCGCTTGCCGCAGAACGGAGCGGGTGCGCGCGTGACAATACTGGACATACCACACCGGGTTGTCCCGTGACTGATCTGTGGCCTTTACCAGGTCGAAGTCGAACGGGGCATCGTTCTTGCGGGTCAGCATCGTGAACCGCACAACATCTGGCCCGACCTCGTCGAGCAGGTCGCGCAGGGTCACGAAGGTGCCGGCGCGCTTGGACATGCGCACCAGCTCGCCGTTGCGCATGACACGGACGAGCTGGCAGAGCTTGACGTCGAGCGTGCCATGGCCCGCGGTGACGGCGGCAACCGCAGCCCGCATGCGCTTGACGTAGCCGCCGTGGTCGGCACCCCAGATGTCGATCATGTCGGCAAAGCCGCGGCGATACTTGTCGTGGTGATAGGCGATGTCGTTGGCGAAGTAGGTCCAGCTCCCGTCCGACTTCTTGAGCGGCCGGTCAACCTCATCCCCGAATCGG
>CAYRBQ010000040.1:0-14300 GCA_964422305.1 uncultured Reyranella sp.
TTGCGTGCCCGCATCACCGATCGCGTGGCGCCGGGCGTGGTCTACACGACCTTCCACCATCCCGAGACCCAGGCAAACGTCGTGACGACGGAACTCTCCGACTGGGCGACCAACTGCCCGGAATACAAGGTGACGGCCGTCCAGGTGTCGCCCTCCAACGGGCCCAGCGACTGGCAACGGGCCTGCGGCGAGCAGGCTGCGCGCAGCCGTCGCATCGCGGCGGAGTAGCCTGCATGTCGACCGACAAGCTGGTGATGATGGCCAACCAGATCGGCCGGTTCTTCGTGCCGCAGCGCCGCGGCGATCCCACCGTCGCCATCGCCGACCATCTGCGCAAGTTCTGGGATCCCCGCATGCGGGCGGCGATCGTGGCGCATCTCGAACGGGGTGGCGAAGGTCTCGACGCTCCGGTACGTCAGGCCGTGCAGCGCCTGGCGGCGCTGGAGGGAACGAAGCAGCCATGAACATCTTCATGACCGGCGCGACCGGCTATATCGGCGGCACCGTCGCCCGCCGTCTGCTGGACGAGGGCCACAAGATCCGCGGCCTGGTCCGCGACGCCGACAAGGCCAAGCGCCTCGCCGCGCTGGGCGTCGAGCCGGTGATGGGTAGCCTCGACGACGCGGCGGTCCTGACTGCCGAGGCGAAGCGGGCGGACGGCGTGATCAACACCGCGAGCAGCGACCATCGCGGTGCGGTCGAGGCGCTGGTCGAGGGGCTGGCGGGCTCGAACAAGCCCCTCCTGCACACCAGCGGATCGAGCATCGTCGCCGACGAGGCTCGCGGCGATTTTGCATCGGACAAAATCTACGACGAGGACACGCCGATCGTCCCGGTCACCGGCAAGCAGGCGCGGGTCGCCATCGACGACATCGTCCGCGGCGCGGCCGCGCGCGGCGTGCGGTCGGCCATCGTCTGCCCCACCATGATCTACGGCAACGGGCTCGGCCTCGCGCGCGACAGCGTCCAGATCCCCAGGCTCGCGGCGCTGGCGCGCAAGGCGGGCGTCGTGCGCCATGTCGGCAAGGGACTGAACGTCTGGTCGAACGTCCACGTCGAGGATGTGGCCGACGTCTTTCGCCTGGCGCTCCTCGAGGCGCCGGCCGGCGCTTTCTACTTCGTGGAGAACGGCGAGGCTTCGTACCGCGACGTCTGTGTGGCCATCGCCAAGCGCCTCGGTCTGGGCGCGCCGCAGCCCTGGCCGTTCGATGAGGCCGCGAAGGAGCTGGGCGAGAATGGTGCCGCCTATTCCTACGGGTCCAACAGCCGGGTCCGGGCCAAGCGCACGCGCGCCGAGCTGGGCTGGCGGCCGCGTCATGCGTCGGCGCTCGACTGGATCGCCAGGGAACTGCCGCTCGCCTGAGCGTCGTTTTGCAGGTTCAGCAGGTTCTGCTATGATTTTTCGATAGGCTGGCGCTTCTCGCGCCGGCCTTGTTCGTTTCGGGACATTTCCGTTCCGCGCAAATCGCGATTTTCTTCCCACTTCGATCCGGCGATCTCTGCGGCCGATCAAGGACTTGGCAGCAAAAAATCCTGACAAGATAGGAAGCCGAAATGGGACATTTCGAGTCCCCGGATCAGACGGCAATCTCGGCCGCCATACGCTTCAGGAGGGCGGCGTCGGGATAGGCCCCGAAGCCAGCCTGCAGGTTGTCCTTCATGTGTTCGGGCTTGCCGGTGCCGGGGATCACGCAGGTGACGGCCGGATTGGCCAGCACGAACTTCAGCAGGAGCTGCGCCCAGCTCGTGGCGCCGATCTCGCCCGCCCAGTCCGGCAGCTTGCGCGCCATCAGCTTGCGCAGGAGGCCGCCGCCGCCGAACGGCTGGTTGGCGATCACCGCGATGCCGCGCTCCTGGGCGAGCGGCAGCAGGCGGCGCTCGACCGCGCGGTCGTCGAGCGCGTAGTTGAGTTGCACGAAGTCCCACTTCTCGGCACGCATCACGCTCTCCAGCTCGTCGTGGGCGCTCTGCGTATAGTGCGTGACGCCGAGATAGCGCAGGCGGCCTTCCGCCTTCCACGCCTTGAGCGTCGGCAGGTGGGCGCGCCAGTCGACGAGATTATGGATCTGCATCAGGTCGATGCGGTCGGTCTTCAGCAGCCGCATCGAGTTGCGCATCTGCGCGATGCCGTTGTCGCGCCCGGTCGTCCAGACCTTGGTGGCGATGAAAGCCCTGCTGCGCGTGCCCGCCGCCGCCAGGAGGTCGCCGATCACCGCTTCGGCCGAGCCGTACATCGGCGAGGTGTCGATCACCGAGCCGCCGGCCTCGAACAGGAGCCGCAGCACCTCGGCAAGCGGCGCGCGATCCTCGGGCTTGCCGCCCACGTCGAAGGTCCGCCAGGTGCCGACGCCCACGACCGGCAGCATCTCGCCCGAGGAGGGAATCTTGCGCTGATGCATGCGGACTCCCGTCTGCGCGCCGGCACGCCCGGCGAGCAGGCTCGCCCCGGCGAGACCGAGCAGCGTGGAACGCGTCAGGGCGCTGGTCATGAGTGGGAGGTCATGAAAGGGCGATCTGGAAGGCCTTGCCGGCAGCGGTGACGTTGGCCACCCGGCCATTGAGGGTCACCTTGGGGGCCTCGGCAAGTCCCGAGATCGTGATCGTGCGGGCGAGACCCGTCTGCTCGGGCTTGGGCGTGTGGTCGATCTCGACCTCGCCCGCCCAGGGCCTGTACTCCAGTCGCATCAGCCCGATCCTGCCGTCGGCCTCGAAGGTCGCGCCGTCGCGTGCCTTGAGGGAGAAGGCCTGCGGATCGGGCAGGGGGTTGTAGCCGACGACGGCGCCGCTGCCCGGGTCGGCGATCAGGTAGGCCTTGCGGCCCGGATCGGTCGACAGCACGGCGCCCGCTTTCTCGAGCCGCCCGGTCGTGCCTTGCTGGGCCCAGAAGCTGTCGCGGTCGATGCCGGCCGGCAGGTACGGCCAGTTGCCGTTCAGGCGGCGATAGGGGATCGCGCGCTCCTGCTGACCGCCCTCGACGGCATAGGTCGAATCGGCGGATTGGCCGAACTCGGTCGAGAAGGCTGCCTCCATCAGGTCGCCGCCGCTGCGGTAGGCGACCTCCATCTGGCGCTTGCCGTCGTTCCAGTCCGCCTTGAGCTCGGTCGCGGCGATGTGGCGACGGAACGCCTCGAAGCTGCCGTGCTGCGCCTCGTCGCCCATTTCGAGCACGAAGCCGTTGTACGTGCGCGTCGTGATCGTGCGCATGTCGAGATTGCGGGCCGCGACCGGTTGCGGCCGCCGCAGGTTGAACAGCGAGATGGTGAGTGCGGGGCCGACCTCGGCGCTGTTGGGCTCGCTCTTGCCCTTGATGCCGGGCGCGATCTCGATGGCGGCATCGCGGCCGAGATCGGAGACCGGCAGCGGCAGGATGGCGAGGTAGCTCACGCCGTCCCGGATCAGGATTCTTTGGCCGGCCTCGAGCTTGACCGGGAACGAGTCGAGGCGGCGATCGCCGGCATGGATCTGCCAAGTCGGCTGCTCCGACAGGTTCCAGAGACCGACCACGGTGGCGAGCGAGGAGATGCCGTCCTTCGCCGCGGCGAGGAAGCGCTCGCGGCTGGTGTGCGGCTTGGCGAAGACGATGGCGCGGTTGCGGCTCTGGAAGCAGAGCGTCACGCCGGCCTGGACCACCATGCCGCCCTGCGTCGTGGCGAGGTCGGGCGCATTGGCGACGTAGCGCACCGTAAGAAGGCCGCGCTCCGCGGGTGTCGTCGCCACCTTCGGGGCGCGCACCCACTGGCCCATGATGTCGATCGTGCCGCCGCGCACGTCCTGGCTCGCCAGCCCGTGCCAGCGCCCGAGAAAGGTCCGCCGCCACAGCGGCGGCTTGTAGGTGCCGCGTGTGGCATCCGTCGAGGTCTCCTCGCAGGGCAGCGGCTTGTCGTCGATCGGGCCCGACACCCAGTCGGGCGCCCAGGGCGCCACCAGGCTCTGCATGGCCACGCGGCCTGGCGGGAAGTCGTAGCCCCAGGCCGGCATGCCGTGCTCGACGGCGTCGTGCGCCTTGTCGAGATGGTTGACCGTGCCGGCCTTCGAGACGGTGTGCAGTGCGCCGAAGATCCCGTCCTGCTCGACCAGGGCGCCGGCGAGGCGGGCGCGATGGGCGGCGGCCACGAAGCGGCGCAGGGCCGGATGATAGACGCTGATCAGCAGCTCGAGCGTGCGGTCGACCAGGATGCGGCCCATCAGCCGGTCGATCGGCTGCGGGCCGTAGTCCCGGAACATCTTGAGCGCGCTCAAGGTGATCGAGAGATAGTAGGGGTCGAGCATCTCCTGCGTGCTGCCGTCCAGGAACCCCCAGAAGCGCAGCGGCAGATGCTCGAGCCCGTGCCGCCCATCGCCCATCGCGTGGGCGGAGTCGATCAGGGCACCACCCAGCAGCGCGCCCATCGCCGCGGTGTGGTTGAAGTTCTGCGTGCTGACCGAGTAGTTGAAGCCGTCGCGGAAGAACGAGGCGCGGCCGCGCCAGTCCTTGTTGCGCCGCCAGTAGTCGATCGCGTCGTTGCCTTGAGGAAACACGAAGGCGCTGGTCGGCAGGTCGGGCTGCAGCCAGGCCGTCCAGTAGTTTCTCATGTGGTCGCGCACCGGATCGGGCAGCAGGCCGCCGAACAGATGCCAGATCAGCAGATGGTCCGCGATCTCCCAGCCCATCCAGTAGCGCGGCGGCATCGCCATCATCTCGGTGAGGCGCCTGCGGTAGTTCTCCTCGCCCTTGGGGCCTGCGACGTCGGCCCACGGGCTGACATTGTCGCCGCCCACCTTCTGGAGCTCGCGGATACGCTCGACCTGCCACGCCGGCCTGCCGGCCAGGCCGGAGTCGACGGCTCGTTGCGCGCGCCGTGCGATCTCCGCCATCGGTGCCAGCACCGCCGTGGGCTTGCTCCCGTCGGGCGCACGCAGCGTCGGTCCGCGGTCGGCCGGCAGGGTCACCGCCACCGTGCCGGTGATCGGCCGCAAGGTGAGCGCCAGGCGGGCCTTAGCGAAGGTGAGGCCGTGGCCGCCGATCGGCATCTGCCATTCGTAGGCGTTGCCGCGCTCGCGATAGCGCGTGTCGTAGGTCTCGAGCTTTCGCAGCAGGAAGCCGCAGCGCTCCGGCATCAGCAGCCGCTCGCCGGCCGACGGCGCCAGCACGTTGGTGGCGAAGAAGGGCGTGATGTCGAAGCGCGCCTCGCGGTTCTGGAACGACATCTCCCGCGGCTCCAGGAGGCCGTCGAAGCGGTCGCGCGCCGGATCGGTGGCGCCGTAGCGCGCCCAGTAGCGATGGCCGTTCACGCTGGCGTTGAAGGTCGGGCCGGTCGCCGGATCGGCGGCCCACGGCCGGCGCAGTGGCCAGGCCTGCACGTGCCAGGTCGGCGGATCCTCGGTCCAGGCCTTGCGGCCGAGCCCGTCGCGGCAGGTATAGCCGTCGGGGATGATCTCGTAACCCTCGTAGTCGAGGACCAGCTCGGCCTTGGCGAGCACGCGGCCGCGCCGCAGGGCCAGCGCGATGGCGTCGCCCGCGCCGGGGAAGCGTAGCAACACCGATCGATGGACCGCATCGACGGTGCGGCCGCCGGGCAGCGGCTTGTCCCACTGGCGTCCGTCGATCGTCGACGTCTCGAAGGCCTTGATGTCGACCGTCTCGAGGTCGCGCGTCGACTGCGCCGAAGCGCGATCCGCCGCCAGCAGTGCTGTCGTGATGCCGGCGGTGCGCAGGAAGCGCGAACGGGTCAGTCGATGTGACATCTCGTTGTCATTCTTTCGTCAGCTTGACCGCAACGCCAGCAGGGAAAAGCGCATCGCCTTATTGATGCCGTAGGCGAAGGATTAGCTGTGTCGCTCGCCAAGTTCGGCAACGACAGCCATTGTCCTGGCATTGTGTCGACACCATGTGGGGAGTGAACGCGATACTTCAGCCAAAAGGGAGACAGCGCCATGCCCGAACCCTTCGTCGTCGAAATCTGGGGCCAGCCCGCCGGCGTCGTCCTGAAGGAAGGCAATGCGTTCCGCTTCCATGCCTTCGCGCGTCCCTTCTTCGAGATCGACGGTGCGCAGTTCAGCACGCCGGGCCAAGCGAAGCTCGCCGCCGCCAAGCTCCAGCCGCCGCGCGGAACGTTGCCCGACTCGGTGTCTCCCCGAGCCTAGCGAGGGGTCTTCCTTGCCGTCATAAAGTCCGCAGGGACGAAGGACGGAGGAAAGCCGGGTGATCAAGCGCAAGCAGCGTATTCCGATGCGTGATCTCTCGACCATGAAGGCCGAGGAACGCGAGACGGTCGAGAAGAACGCGATGAACGGACAGGTGTTCAACATCTTCAAGGTGTTGGCCCACCATCCGGCGCTGGTGAAGCGCTGGACGCCGTTCGCGGGTCACATCCTCAGCAAGCAGACCCTGCCGTTCCGCGACCGCGAGATGCTGATCCTGCGCATCGGCTGGCTGAACCAGGCCGAGTACGAGTTCGCCCAGCACGAGCTGATCGCCAGGCGCGGCGGGTTGGGCGATGCCGACGTCGAGAACATCAAGGCCGGGCCGAAGGCCAAGGGGCTTTCGGAGCACGAGGCGGCGCTGCTGCAGCTCGCCGACGATCTCTACGAGAACTCGGTCGCCTCCGACGCGACCTGGGCCGCGCTCTCGAAGACGTATTCGACCGAACAGCTCATGGACGCCGTCTTCACGGTCGGACAGTACAACCTCGTCTCCTGGGCGCTGAACAGCTTCGGCGTGCCGCTCGACGACTTCCTGCCGGGCGCGAAGAAAGCCTAGCGCTTCGCCACCTCGACGTTCCAGAAGGCGGTCGTCGAGGGCGGGCGGATCCAGCCCCTGGTCCGGCTGCTGACCGCCGAGGCGCTGTACCATTCGCCGAGCGGATAGTGCGTACCGAGCTCCATGGCGCGCGTCTGGATCTGCTCGGCGATGGCCTTGCGCTTGGCCGCGTCGGGCTCCAGCGCGAAGGCATCGCGCAGTTCCTCGATCCTGGCGTCGCACGACCAGCCGGCCGAGGCCCTGTCGCAGGCCGAGTTGAGGAACAGCGACGTCACCGGATTCACGACATCCAGCACGCCGGTGCTGGAGAGCGTGACGTTCCAGCCGCGATCCTCCGGCGGCTCCTTGCGCATGACCCTCGCGAGGTGCGTCTGCCAGTCGGCCGGCCGCATGTCGACCTTGAAGCCGACCCGCTCGAGCTGCGCCTTGGCCACCGGAGCGAGGTGCGACAGCGAGGCGATGTCGCTGACCTGCAACAGCACGACCGGGCGGCCGTCGTAGCCCGCCTCCTTAAGGAGCGCCTTCGCCTTCTCGACGTTGCCCTCGAGCAGGCCGGAGGTGCCGGCGTCGGTGGCAAGCGGCGTGCCGCAACCGAAGTACGTCTTGCACAGGCGCCAGAACTTGGGATCGCCGACCGAGGCTTCGAGGTAGCCCTTCTGGTCGATGGCGTAGCCCAGCGCCAGCCGCATCTTGGGGTCGTTGAACGGCGGGTGAAGCCAGTTGGGCCGAAGCGCGTACTGGCTCGCATAGGCGCCGCGTTGCACGTCGATGCCCTTCTTCTTCTCGACCAGCGGCAGCAGGTCGTGCGCCACGGCTTCCAGCGCGTCGACCTCGCCGCTCTCCAGCGCGTTTACCGCGGTCTGGGGGTCGGCGATCGACAGCCATTCGAGGCGGTCGATCTTCGCGACCTTGGCCCCGGCGAAGTTGGCGGGCGGTTCGGTGCGCGGCACGTACTTCGGATTCTTCACGTAGATCACGCGGTCGCCCGGCCGCCATTCGTCGGCCTTGAAGATGAACGGACCGGAGCCGGTCGGATCCTTGATCTGCTGCGTCGCCGGTGCGTCGGCCACGCGCTTGGGCATCATGAACGGCACGATGCCGGCGGGCTTGGCGAGCGAGTCGAGCACGAGGCCGTAGGGCTTGGTGAGTTCCATGCGGATGGTCTTGGCGTCCGGCGCCGCGAGCTCCTTCACGTGCGCCATCAGCTTGATGCCCATGACGTCGCGGCTGCCCCAGCGCTTCAGCGAGGCGACACAGTCCTCGGCCGTGACCGGCGCACCGTCGTGCCAGGCCAGCCCGTCGCGCAGGACGAAGGTGTAGACCAGGCCGGCGGGATCGACGGTCCAGGTGTTCACCATCTGCGGCTGCGGCTTCAGATCGCCGTCGAGGCCGAACAGCGTGTCGTAGACCAGGTATCCGTGGGTCCGGCTGATCTGCGCCGACGCCCAGATCGGGTCGAGGATCTTGAGATCGGAATGCATGACGATCTTGAGCGTCGATTGCGCCGCAGCCGGCACGGCGAGGGCCAGGCCGGCAAGCGCCCCGAGCAGAAGGCGAAGTCTCATGGCGTTTCTCCCTTACGGTTTTTCGGCCGCGAGGCCGTTGATGGTCTGCAACGCGAAGGCACGGAACTGGCCGAGGATCATTCCCTTCCAGTCGTCGGCATCGACGTAGAAGGCGTCGCGCACGGCCCGGCGGATATTCCGGACAAGCTCCGCCGGTGCGTCGGGATTCCCCGCGAGCCACGCCTCGCCGCGCAGCGCGCGCCGCACGACGGGGTTGGGTACGGTGCCGTATTCCAGGGTCGACGGCGTGATCGCGGCGTCCGGGCATTCCTCCGGCGCGCAGCCGGTGATGTGGCCGACCGTGCGCGGCGAGACCGACTCCGTCGCCGTGCTCACGATCAGGTCCTGCCCCCACCAGCGCAGCGCCCGCGCCGTCGTCTCGGGCGAATGGCGGCCGAAGATCTTCTCGCCATGACCGTAAGGGCCGAGCCCCGTATGCACGTCGATCCACGCGATGTGGCGGCGTCCGGCACCGTGCGCACGGACGAGGCTGCGAATCGTGCGGTTGCTCCAGGCGGGCGCCGTGCCGCAGTAGAAGAGACCGTCCAAGTGCTTCGCTTGGCCACTGGAGACGCCGGGATTGCGCTGCCCGGCGAGGCGCGCCATCGCAGCGGCGAGCCGTGCTTCGTTGTCGTCGCTCGGCGGCCAGGCCTTGGGCACCAGCAGCTCGTGGATCTCCTCGTAGACCGGGTTGTCGGGGTAAGGTGCCGCGAAATCGTTGAAGTTGCGGTTGAGGTCGATGTTGTCCTCGTTGGTCCGCTTGAGATGCGAGAAGCCGAACGGGTTGACGGCATGGACCAGCAGCAGCGCGATGCCGCGATCCGCTGCGCGCCTGGCCAGCTCGTCGCCCAGCAGCGCGAGCTGGCAGGCCGAGCCCGAGAACCCCTCCGGCCCGTGCGTGCCCGAGCTCACGATGAAGAGCTTGTCGGCGTCGGTCCGGCCGAGCAGGGCGGCATCCGTGCCGATCTCCTCGCCTTCGGCGCCCTTCAGCGGGTGGATGTGCGACTCGACTAGGGCGCCCGCAGCCCGCGCGGCCTCGAGGAAGCGTTGGCGCGCCTCGCGATAAGTGGCAGAGAAAAAGGCGGCACTCGTCACCGGATGCTCCCGTCGGTCGAAATCAATTCCCCGAGGTCATGATGATCACGTCGCGCCAGCTCGAAGCGTTTCGCGCCATCATGGAGCACGGCACGGTCACCGCGGCGGCGGAGCGGCTGGGTGTCTCTCAGCCGGCCGTCAGCAAGATCCTGGCGGGGCTGGAGCACGAGATCGGCTACCCCCTGTTCACGCGCATCAAGCGGCGGCTGGCGCCGACCAGCGAGGCGCGCCTGCTGCAGGCCGAGGTCGCGCGGCTCTATCACAGCCTCGAGCAGGTGACGGGCGTCGCCCGCGAGATTCGCGAACGGCAGGTCGGAGACCTGCACATCTATTCCACGCCGGCGCTGGGCCGCTCGGTCCTGCCCGACGTCATGGCGGCCTTCGTGAAGCGCCACGCCAAGGCGCACATCGTCTTCCACGTCCGAAGCTCGACCTACATCAACCAGAAGATGGTCGACCAGCAGATCGACCTCGGCTTCTCGATGATGCCCTTCGAGCATCCCTCGATCGTCACGGAGGAGCTGAGCCGCGCCGCGGCGGTCTGCGTGCTGCCGGCGGATCATCGCCTGGCGCGACGTCGCGTCATCAAGCCGGCCGACCTGCGCGGTGAGCGCTTCCTGTCCTTCCCGCTCGACGGACGCATGCGGCATCTGATCGATGCGGTCTTCGAGCAGGAGCATATCGAGCGCAGCCTGCAGGTCGACGTCTACTCCTCGGCCGATGCCTGTGCGTTGGCGGCGCGTGGCATGGGTGTCTCCATCGTCGAGCCCTTCACCGCCCGCGACTATCAGGGCGAGGGCATCGCCGTCGTGCCGTTCGAACCGCGCATCCGCTATCTCTTCCGCGCGATGCGGCCGCGCTACCGCAAGCCGTCGCGGCTGGCCGATGCCTTCCTCGAGGCGGTGAAGGCCCATCTCAAGACCAAGGGTTGGTCATGAAGGTGTGAAGCCCGGCGGGAAGTCGCCGGACGCGCCGGTCTCCGCGTCGAAAGCCTCCGCCAGCCCGATCAGCGATGCCTCGCCGTACCACGGCGCCACGAACTGCAGGCCGATCGGCAGGCCCGCCTTCGACCTGCCGAACGGGATCGAGATCGCCGGGTGGCCCGTCATGTTGAAGGGGATGGTGTAGGTGTACCAGGCGGCGCGCAGGTCACCGAGCGGCTTGCCGTCGACCATCAGCGGTTCGAACTGGTCCTGCGTCGCGAGCGGCGCCGGCGTCGCCACGGTCGGTGTCAGCAGCAGGTCGCAATCGGCGAACAGTCGCTGGACCGATTTGTAGGCGGTGGTGCGGTCCATGAGGGCACGGCGCAGCGCCACGACATCGACGGCCTGGCCTTCGTCCAGTGTCCTGGCGAACGACGGATCGAGTTCGTCGCGCCGGTTCTTCAGGATCTCGCCGAAGCGCTCGATCTGGTTGGCGCGCAGGATGATGCGGGCGACGTCGAGCTTCCAGTCGACTTTGCGTCCGTCCACCTCCCGGATGCGCGCGCCTTGCTTGTCGAGGAAGGCCAACGCCGCGTCGAGCCGCGCCTCGGTGTCCGGATCGAGATAGCCGCCGGTCATGCGCCGGATCACGGTGATGCGCCTGCCCTGGATCGGATGCCCGCCCGGTGCGGCGGGCCAGGCGAAGGGCTCGCGGCCGATCGCCAGCGTCCACGGGTCGTCGCGATGGCCGCGCGACATCGAGGCGAGGCCGGCGCCGAGATCGGCCGGATGGCGTGCCATCACGCCGAGATAGGTGAGCTGGCCGAACTGGTCGGGCGGCACTTCGTGCGGCACCCGGCCGAGCGTGGCCTTGAGCCCGTAGATGCCGCAGCAGGCGGCCGGGATGCGTCCCGATCCCGCGCCGTCGGTCGACATGGCGATGGGGCCGAGGCCCAGTGCCACGGCCACGGCGGCGCCGCCGCTCGATCCACCGCTGGTGTGTTCCTTGTTCCACGGGTTGCGCGTGACACCGTGCAGGCGGCTGTCGGTCAGCACCTTGTGGCCGAACTCCGGCGTCGTCGTCTTGGCGAACAGCACGGCGTCGGCGGCGCGCCACTGCGCGATCGCGTCGGCGTCGAGCGCCGGCACGTTGTCCTTCATGGTGAGGGAGGCGAAGGCGGTGCGCAGCCCCTTGGTCAGGATCAGGTCCTTGGCCGAGACGGGCACCGCCGCCAGCGCGCCGAACGTGTAGCCACGCTTCTTTCGCAGGTCGAGCGCGTCCGCGGCGGTGCGCGCGCCCGTCTCGTCCAGCGTGGCGATGGGGTTGAACGGCTCGGCTCGTTTCACTCGCTCGAGCAAGCCTTCGAGGATGTCGCGGGCCGAGGCCGTTCCTGACCTGAAGGCGTCGACATGCTGGGAAACGGTGCGACCGGCGAAGTCTTGCGGGGCCACGGGCTGGGTTCCTGTTCCTGGGCTCCGGAGTATGCGGACCGGCCGCCGGCGCGGACAATTCATTCATCCCCGCAGGTCATTCCGGAAGGTTATGGGCGTGGATGTTGCTCGACGAGAAAGCGGCTCCTACAGTCCGGCAGGGGAAATTCACAAGAAGGGGTCCGTCATGGACATGAAGCGCCGTCACGTCGTCTCGCTCATGGGAGGTGCTGCTGCCGTCGGCGTCGCCGGCCGCGCCGTCGCGCAGGCCGAGCCGCCCAAGCCCGCCCAGATCGTGGTCAACCATTCCGGCGGCTCGATGGGCACGGCGATGCGCAAGGCCTTCTTCAACGGCTTCGAGAAGAAGTACGGCATTCGCGTCGTCGAGACCTCGCCGGTCGATTTCGGCAAGCTCCGCGCCATGGTCGATTCCGGCAACGTCGAGTGGGACCTGACGGAAATCGGGGGCCAGGACGCGATCCGTGCCGGCAAGGCCAACCTGCTGGACAAGGTCGATCCCAAGATCGTCGACCGCTCCAAGTATCCCGACACGGCGCAGAACCCGTTCGTCTTCGCCTCGTCGGTCTACACGACCATCATCGGCTACCGCACCGACGTCTTCAAAGGCGGCACGCACCCCAAGAGCTGGGCCGACTGGTGGGACGTCAAGAAGTTCCCGGGCGCGCGCTCGATGCGCAACCACCCGACCGACAACCTCGAGTTCGCGCTGATCGCCGACGGCGTGCCGAAGGACAAGCTCTATCCGATCGACTTCGACCGCGCCTTCAAGAAGCTCGACCAGATCAAGCCGCACGTGAACGTGTGGTGGTCGACCGGCCAGCAGCCGGCGCAGCTCCTGCTCGACAAGGAGGTCGTGCTGGCGACCGGCTGGAACGGCCGCTTCTACGACATCATCAAGAAGGGCGCACCGGTCGAGATCGAGTGGAACGAGGGATCGCTGAAGCAGGGCAGCTTCGCCATCCCGCGCGGCGCCAAGAACCCGTACTGGGCCAACAAGATGCTGGCCGAGCTGGCGATCCCGCAGCAGCAGGCGGTCTACGCCTCCGAGCTCGGCTATCCGGGCCTCAATCTCGAATCGCTGAACTTCGTCGATGCCAAGGTGAAGCCCTATCTGCCGACGGCGTATCTCGACAAGCAGTTCTGGGTCAGCGACGCGTGGTATGCCGAGAACGGTACCAAGGCCGCCGAGCTCTGGAACGCCTGGATGCTGAAGAAGTCGTGAGCCCCGCTTGAGTGAGAGTACGGGGTCGGCCGAGCTCCTGATCGAGGGAGTGGGCAAGCGCTTCGGGGACGTGGTCGCACTGGACCGCGTCTCCCTCAGGGTCGCCAAGGGCGAGCTCCTGACCATCCTGGGCCCCAGCGGCTCGGGCAAGACCACCTTGCTGAAGGTCGTCGCGGGCTTCGAGACGCCCGACGGCGGCAGCGTGAAGGTCGGCGGTGCGGAGATCACGTCGCTGCCGCCCGCCAGGCGCGACATCGGCATGGTGTTCCAGAACTACGCGCTCTTTCCCCATCTCACGGTGAAGGCCAACGTCGCCTTTCCGCTGGAGATGCGGAACGTCGCCAGGGCGGACATGGACCGCCGCGTGGCGGAGGCGTTGGCCATGGTCGAGCTGGCGGGCTACGAGGCGCGCCTGCCGCGGCAGCTCTCGGGCGGCCAGCAGCAGAGGGTCGCACTGGCCCGCGCCATCGTGTTCAACCCGCGGCTGCTGCTGCTCGACGAGCCGTTCGGCGCGCTCGACCGCAAGCTGCGCGAGACCATGCAGCTCGAGGTGCGCCGCCTGCAGCGCCGCCTCGGCCTCACCACCATCTTCATCACCCACGACCAGGAGGAGGCGCTGGTCCTCTCCGATCGCATCGCGGTGATGAACAAGGGGGCGATCCAGCAGGTCGCCACCACGACGGAGATCTACGAGCATCCGGCCAACGATTTCGTCGCCGACTTCGTGGGCGAGAGCAACATCTTCCACGGCACGGTGAGCGCACCGGGCACGGTCGCGCTCGACGGCGGCGGCAGCGTGAAGGTGGCGAGCGACAAGCCGGCCGGCGCCAAGGTCGGCGTGCTGATGCGGCCGGAGCGCTTCGGCACGCCAGAGTCGACAGGGGCCGCCAACCTGTTCGCCGGCGAGGTGATCGAGTCGGTCTATCTCGGCACCAGCTTCAAGCTGCGGTTGGCCATCGAGGACGGTCGCGAGCTGCTGGTCCGCCAGCCCGCGCGCGGCGCGCTGCCGGCTGCCGGCAGCCGCGTGACCGTCGGCATCGAGCCGGACGCGATCCATGTGTTTTGAGTCTTCCGGACCGCGGGCATCCTGCCCGCTCATGATCATGAGGCGCGCGAGACGCGCGCGGTCCGCATGAGGATGAAGGGTTTCTGGCCGGCGCTGCCGGCGCTGGTGCTGCTGTTCGCGTTCTTCCTGTTCCCGGTCGTGCGCATGCTGGGCTTCAGCGTCGAGGCCGGCACGCTCGACTGGTACGCCAAGGCGCTGGGCGAGGGGCTTTACATCCGCGTCTTGTGGAACACCTTCG
>CAYRBQ010000041.1:0-13953 GCA_964422305.1 uncultured Reyranella sp.
CCAGGGCGGCAAGCTCCTGTTCGAGGGCAAGCGCTGCACAGGTGTCACATTCCAGCGCGGCGGCAACCTCACCACCGTGCGCGCCAACCGCGAGGTGATCGTGTCGGGTGGCACGGTGAACTCGCCGCACATCCTGCAGATCTCCGGCGTCGGCCCGGCGTCGCACCTGCAATCGCTCGGCATCCCCGTCGTGCACGACCTGCCGGGCGTCGGCTCGCACCTGATCGACCACTACGTGGTCCGCGTCGTCAATCGCGTGCACGGCACGCCGTCGGTGAACGAGCTGGCGCGCTTCCCGGGCGTGCTGCCGGAGATCGCCCGCTTCTTCCTCACCGGCAAGGGCGCGCTGACCTTCGGAGTCACCACCGCGCAGGTGTTCTGCGACAGCCGCGAAGGCCTCGCCTCGCCCGACCTTCAGCTCCTGTTCACGCCCGGCAGCACCAATACGCTGAAGTTCGGCCAGCTCGACGACAAGCCGGCGATGAGCTGCGTCGTCTGCGTGGTGAAGCCCGACTCGCGCGGCACCATCATGGCCGAATCGGCCGATCCGTTTGCCCGCCCGGCGATCCGGCCGAACTATTTCACGACCCGCACCGACGAGCTCGCGCTGCTGAGCGGCGTGCGTCACGTCCGGCGCATCTTCGCCTCCCCTGCGCTGGCCCAGCACAGCCTGGGCGAGACGAGCCCCGGCCCCGACCTCACCACCGACGCCGACCTGCTGGACTACGCCCGCCGCGCCGGCAACACGCTCTATCACCCGGTCGGCACCTGCAAGATGGGCGAGGATCCGCGCGCCGTCGTCGACTCACGGCTCCGGGTCCAGGGCATCCAGGGCCTGCGCGTGATCGACGCTTCGGTGATGCCGACGCTCACCACCGGCAACACCAACGCGCCCACCATCATGATCGGCGAGAAGGGGGCCGCGATGATCCTCGAGGACGCCGCCGCGGCCTGACTGCGATCAGATGGCCATGGTCTGGCCGGCGGCCCATAGCCATCGATTGCCGGCGTTGCTGAACACACAGAGCGCGCGATAGGCGCCGACGATCTCGCGCCCGTCGGACACAAACCTGTCGTCGACCGTCATCGTGGCCACCGCGAACTCGGCGAACGAGCTGACCTCTAGATCGCCGAAGCGCTGTTCGCTGAATACGACCGTTCCGGATCTGCAATAGGTCTCGACATAGCCCGCCTTGTCGAATCGCGAACCTCGCGCGTTCACATAGACGAAGCCGGGATCGATCAACGCGGCAAGGTCGGTCGCTGCGCGACGTACCAACGCGGCGGCCTTGGCCTCGAGGACCGCCCGAATCTCGGTGGCGAGCATCGGTCAGTCGACCGTCGCGCCGGCGGCCTTCACGACCTCGGCCCATTTGGCACGGTCGCGCTTCACCGTCTCCTTGAACTGCGCCAGCGTCTCGTAGCGCGGCGTGTTGCCGAGCTCGGTCAGCTTCTTCGCGATCTCCGGATCCTCGAGCGCGGTCTTCAGCGCGGCGTTCATCTTCCGGGCGATCGCCGGGTCGAGGCCCTTGGGGCCGAAGATCGCGAACCAGGTATAGCTCTCGAAGCCTGGCATCCCCTGCTCGGCGATGGTCGGCAGGTCGGGCACCGCCGCGACGCGCTTGGGCGTCGTGACGCCGAGCAGCCGCACCTTGCCCGCCTTGGCGTGCTGCAGCATGGCCTGCAGCAGCGGGAAGCTGCAGCAGGTCTCGCCCTTCAGCAGCGAGGCGGTGGCGTCCGGCCCGCCCTTGTAGGGCACGTGCACCATGTCGAGGCCCGCCTGCTTGTTGAAGGCGGCGAAGGCGAGATGCGTGCCCGTGCCGTTGCCGGTCGAGCCGTAGCTGTACTTGCCGGGGGCGGCCTTCACCTTGGCGATGAAGTCCTGGACGTTTTTCGCGTCGATCACCTCGGGGTTGATGGCCAGCACGTTCGGGATGTCGGCCAGCGTGGTGATCGGCGTGAAGTCGGCCTCGGGGTCGAACGACAGCTTCTTGTAGAGCGCCGGGTTGATGCCGTGCGTGGCCGCGGTGCCCAGCAGGAAGGTGTAGCCGTCGGCCGGCGCGCGCGCGACGGTTTCGGAGGCCACGTTGCCGCCGGCGCCGCTCTTGTAGTCGATGACCAGCCGCTGCCCGAGCGTCTTCTCCAGCGAGGGCTGCAGCAGCCGCGCCACGACGTCGACCCCCGACCCGGCGGGGAAGCCCATGTAGATCGTCACCGGCTTGGTCGGCCATTCCTGGGCTTGGGCCTGCGCCGCGGCGGGAACGGTCAGGAGCACGAAGGCGGCCGCCGTGGCGGTCCGAGCGAGCTTCAGCATGGACATCTCCCTATTGACCCTTCTCGGCCAGCACGATGCGCGCCAACCAGTCGTCCACCAACGCCTCCAGCACCGCCCCCGGTTCCACCGGCCAGGTGTGCGTTGCGCGATCGACCACGGCGAAGGTGGCGTGCGGATAGCGCTCCAGAATACCCCAGGCGTCGCGATAGCCCACCACCGTATCCTGGCGGGCGGCGACGATCAGGGCCGGCGCGGTGAAAGATCCTTCTGCCGCCGCGAGGTCGAAGGAAAAACCGTACCGCGCCGGGTCCGCCCTGATCTCGTTCATGATCGGCGCCGTGGCGGCGATGGCGGGATGCACCAGGCCGCGGAGCTTGGACCGGACGGCCTCCAGATAGGCCGGCGTCTGGACCAGCAGGTCGCCGATCGTCGCCCGCTCGCCCGCTTCCAGGGAGGCCATCAGGGCATCGTCCCGCACCAGCGGCTCGAAAGGAGGCAAGGTGCGCTTGGCCGTGTCGGCGATCACCGCCGGCACCCGCAGCAGCAGGCCCGCAATGCGCGGCCGCATCCGAGCCGCCACGCCGCGCGCCAGGTAGGCACCGAGCGAAGTGCCGGCCAGCACGAAGCGCTGGTCGCCCGGCAGCACGCGCTCGATGAAGCCCAGCACCGCCGCCAGCACGTCGTCCTGGTTCCTGATGCCCGCCTTGGCGACGGAGCGCCCCATGCCGGGCAGGTCGAAGTAGATGCGCCGCCAGCCGTTCCGCTTCGCGAAGATCGGCTCGTAGTCGGCGATTTCGAGCCTGCGATCCATCGTCCAGCCGTGCACAAAGACGATCGGCCGGCCCTCGCCATGCTCTTCGTGGTCGATGGTCGCAGTGTCGAGTTCGCAGCGCATTCCCGGTTACCATGCTGGAACAGAGAGAGGAGAAACGCCATGGGGTACATGACCGAGGAGCGCCGCCTGATCCAGGAGACGGCGCGCGCCTTCGCCATGAACGAGGTGCTGCCGGTCGCCAACAGGCTCGACCCCGAGAAGGGCGACATCCCGCCGGAGCTGATCCGGAAGCTCGCCGACATGGGCTACTTCGGCATCGTGATCCCCGAGCAGTATGGCGGGCTGGGGCTGGGCGTCTTCGAGTACTGCCTGATCACCGAGGAGCTGGCGCGCGCCTGGATGAGCGTCGCCTCCATCATCGCCCGCGGCAACGGCCTCTCGGCAGGGCGCGGCATGACCGACGCGCAGCGCGCCGTGTTCCTGCCCCGCGCCGCCAAGGGCGAGTTCCTGGGCGCCGCCGCCATGTCCGAGCCCAATGTCGGCTCCGACCTCGGCAGCATCTCCTGCCGCGCGCGCAAGGACGGCGACGACTGGGTGATCAACGGCAACAAATACTGGTGCACCTTCGCCGACGGCGCCGACTACATCATGCTGGTCGCCCGCACCTCCGATGCGCCCGACCCCAAGCGCAAGCATGTCGGTCTCTCCTCCTTCCTGATCGAGAAGCCGAGGGGCACCTTGCCGCCCGGCGTGAAGGGCGCCCCCATTCCCAAGATCGGCTACTTCGGCTGGAAGACCTGGGAGCTCGCCTTCGACGATTGCCGCCTGCCCGGCTCCGCGCTGATCGGCGAGGAAGGCCGCGCCTTCTATTACATCTCCGCGGGCCTCGAACGCGCCCGCGCCCACACCGCCGCCCGTTCCATCGGCCTCGCGCGCGGCGCGCTGGAGGACGCCACCGCCTATGCCCAGGAGCGCCGCCAGTTCGGCCAGGCGATCGGCGACTTCCAGAACACCCGCTTCCGGCTGGCCCGCATGGCCACCGAGATCGAGGCGGCGCGCCAGCTCATGTACTTCGTGTGCGACGAGATCGACCAGAAGCGCCGCTGCGACAAGGAGGCGGCGATGGTGAAGCTCTTCGCCTCCGAGATGGCCGAACGCGTGACCTCCGAGGCGCTGCAGGTTTTCGGCGGCGCGGGTTACACGACGCTTCATGCCGTGGAGCGCTACTGGCGCGACGCCCGCCTCACCAAGATCTTCGAGGGCACCTCGGAGATCCAGCAGCGCATCATCTCGGACCACCTGCTGGGCAAACCGAAGCCCGCCTAGAGTCCCGTGCGACAGCTGGACTCGGGACATTTTTCCGGACGCCAGCGCGCGAGGGGAACGTCCCGTTGCGGTGGCCCAAACGCCTGCCGATGCTGCGTTTTTCGCGGTGCCCCGCGATGCCCCCCTGTCCCGCAGAACGGGACCTTCGCGAGTTCGTCCTTCCTCCCCCCGAAACGCAAGACGCGCCCCCGGGAATCGGGAGCGCGTTGCCATTGATGTAGAGTGAGGCCGCCGGATTTCAAGGGACGCCATGACGGATATCGACACGTTCATCAGCACCGCACCCGCAACGCGCTTCACCTTCGCGATCAAGGCCAGGGTCGGACCGATCCAGGATCTCGGGAACACCGCGCGCGGCCATCGCCGCATCATCGACATCCTGGGCGGAGAGGTCTCGGGGCCGAAGCTCGAAGGCGAGATCCTGCCGGGCGGCGCAGATTGGCAGATCGTTCGGCCCGACGGCACGATAGAGGTGGTGGCGCGCTATACGATCCGCAGCCGCAGCGGTGCGCATGTCTACGTCCAGAACGAGGGGCTGCGCGTCGCGAACCCGGAGGTGCTGGCGCGCATGACCAAGGGCGAGCTGCCGCCGCCCGATGCCTATCACTTCCGTACGGCACCGCGTTTCGAGACCGCCGAGCCCTCCCTCAAGTGGCTGGAGCGTGCGACCTTCGTCGGCCTCGCCGCCCGCGCGCCCGATCGGGTCGCCATCGGCTTCCATGAGGTGCTCTAGTTTGAAGATCCTGAAGCCATAACTCGTCACGCTCCCGGAACGAGAACCGCCCAAGGCGGTTAAACGAGTTCATTTCATGGGAGTTTGCACGGTGAAGGCATTCGTTGAGCATCGCCATGAGACGATCGGCGGTCACGACCTGCTTCTGCGAGTGGCCGGGCCGGCGAATGCACCGGTCGTGTTGCTGCCGCACGGCTATCCCTGCTCGTCTTACCAGTTCCGCGGTCTCATGCCCGCTCTCGCCGACCGGTGGCGAACCGTGGCGTTCGACTGGCCAGGGTTCGGCTACAGCGGCACGCCCGATCGTGAGACGTTCGAATACGACTTCGACGCTTTCGAGCGCGTACTGACGGCAGTGGCCGACCATCTCGGCCTTCGGCGCTATACCCTGTGGCTTCACGACTACGGGTCGCAGATCGGCTTGCGCCACGCGATCGCTCACCCGGAGCGCATTGCCGCGCTGATCATTCAGAACGGCGACATCTACGAAGATGTGCTTGGCCCCAAGTACGAAACGATCAAGGCCTATTGGGTGCACAAGACCCCTCAGAACCGACGGCCGCTGACGGACTCCGTAAGCGAGGAGGGATTTCGCGCCGAATTCATAGGCGAAGTCGGCCGGGCCGTTGCAAAGCGCGTTCCGCCCGACCTGTGGAAGCTGCACTGGCCACTCATGAACACGCCCGTTCGCCGCGAGATCTCGGTCGGGTTGATGGAAAGGCTGGAGGCGAATATCGCCTGGTTTCCTCGTTACCAAGCGTACTTGCGCGATCATCAGCCGCCGGCGCTGATCCTGTGGGGGCCGGAGGACGGGTATATGCCCGCTGCCTCCGGACGCGCCTACCTGCGCGATTTGCCGGACGCGGAACTCTTCCTGTTCGAGGACGCAGGTCACTGGCTTCTGGAAACGCATTTCGATGAAGCGCTGCCGCTGGTCCGGGACTTTCTGGCGCGTCGCGTCGATTGATTGGGATGGGTGGTTGCTGCGACCTGGACGCTCCCGCAGGATGCGCTCGTATTGAATCCCGGGAGGATCAGCCCATGAAGACCAAGATCACCGAGCTGTTCGGCATCGAGCATCCCATCATCCAGGGCGGCATGCATTTCGTGGGCTTCGCGGAGATGGCCGCGGCGGTCTCCAATGCCGGCGGGCTGGGCATCATCACCGGCCTGACGCAGGGCACCCCGGAGAACCTCGCCAGGGAGATCAGGCGCTGCCGCGAGATGACGGCCAAGCCGTTCGGCGTGAACCTCACCTTCCTGCCCTCGGTCACGCCGCCCGACTATCCGGGCTACATCCGCTCGATCGTCGAGGGCGGTGTGAAGATCGTCGAGACCGCGGGCAACAACCCGCAGAAGTGGATGCCGGCACTCCATGAGGCGGGCATCAAGGTCATTCACAAGTGCACCTCGGTGCGCCATTCGCTGAAGGCCGAGCAGATCGGCTGCGACGCCGTCAGCGTCGACGGCTTCGAGTGCGGCGGCCATCCCGGCGAGGACGACGTGCCGAACTTCATCCTGCTGCCGCGCGCCGCCGAGGAGCTGAAGATCCCCTTCGTGGCGTCCGGCGGCATGGCCGACGGCCGCTCGCTGGTCGCCGCCCTCTCGCTCGGTGCCGACGGCATGAACATGGGCACGCGCTTCATGGCGACCAAGGAAGCGCCGATCCACGAGAACGTGAAGCAGGCCCTGGTGGCGGCGAGCGAGCTCGACACGCGGCTGGTGATGCGGCCGCTGCGCAACACCGAGCGCGTGCTGAAGAACGAAGCCGTCGAGCGCCTGCTCGAGAAGGAGAAGGCGCTGGGCGCCAAGATCAAGTTCGAGGACATCCTGCCCGAGGTAGCGGGCGTCTACCCGAAGATCATGAAGGCCGGCCAGATGGACGCCGGCGCCTGGTCGTGCGGCATGGTGGCGGGCTTGATCCGCGACGTGCCGACGGTGAAGGAGCTGATCGACCGCATCATGCGGGAAGCCGACAGCATCATTGCCTCCCGCCTCACGGGATTCATGAGGGCCTGAGCAGCACCAGCTCCCGGACACACAAAGGCGGATACGGACCCGCTGTCATCGCTGGCGGGTAGCTCTCGCCCTCGAGCATAGGGAGGGGTCTCTACCGGGCCTCGAATACCTCTCGTTGCGGTCGGGGCAACAGTACGACCCCGCCGATACTCCCTCCCCCCGGGGTTGCATTGCCGGGCGGCTGCGCCACTTCCGGCAGAACGGTTGCTCAATCGGACACACCGCCTTTCGCGAGTTTCCCTGCGGCGCGCAGTCGGGAGCCGGCCTATACTGCGAGAAATGGAGACGTTCTGCGCCCTGCTGGCCATCGTGGTCGCCTTCATCGGCGGCCATCTCGTCGGCCGGTCGATCACGGCCTCGCCGCTGCTCGTGACCGGGGGCGGGTTGCTCGTCGGCATCGGGGCGGTGCTGCTCTTTTTCATGGTGACGATGACCATCGGTCACCTGCTGCCCGGGATGCTCGAGCCATGGCTGGTCGGCGTCCATCTGATCTTCGTCGGCATCGTGGCGCCCCTGGGCGGCGCCCTCGTCGCCGCCGTCACACATCGGCGCCTGGTGCGCGCCGACGCCGCCCGCCTGCCCTTCTGACTCAGCGGCCGAGCAGGTTGATGCGCATCTGGGCCCAGAAGCCGGGCTCGCGCGGATGGGCGCGGCTGTGCTGCGCCATGCGCCGATAGAGCTCGCCCAGCGAGCGGCGACGGCCATGCTGCTTCAGCTCGGCGCCGCCCTTGCCCGGCTCGAGGACCAGCTCGCGCGTATGGAACATCTCGAGGCCCGGACGATGGCCGATGCTGACGACGGCGCTGTCGGGCAACTTCTCGGCCAGCAGTCGCATCACGTTCTCCTGCCCCGCCTCGTCGAGCGCCGAGGTCGCCTCGTCCATGAAGATCCAGTGCGGCTTGTGGACCAGGGTGCGCGCGAAGGCGACCCTCTGTTGCTCGCCACCCGACAGGATGTGGTCCCAGCGCTCGGTGTCGTCGAGCCGGCCGCGCAGATGGTCGAGACCGACCTCGTGCAGCACCTCGCGCAGCTCGTCGTCGCCGACATTTCCGGGGTCCTTCGGGTAGAGCATCGCCTCGCGCAGGGTGCCGAGCGGGAAGTAAGGCTTCTGCGGCATGAAGACGATGTCGCCCCGGGGCAGCTCGACCGAACCGCTGCCCCACGGCCAGACGCCGGCAACGGCGCGCATGATGGTGCTCTTGCCGCTGCCCGACTGGCCGCGGATCAGCACGCGCTCGCCGCGGCCGATCTCGACCTCGGCCTCTGCCACCAGCGCCTCGCCGTCGGGCCGCGACAGGCCGACCTCGCGCAGCACGAGCTTGTCGCTCTCGCCCGGGGTCAGCTCGATATGCTCTCCGTCGGGCGCCTCGACCGTCTCCTCGAGATCGGTCAGCGCCATGTGCAGGTGCACGACGCGATCGGTCGAGGCACGCCAATCGGCAAAGCGCGGGAAATTGTCGATCAGCCAGGAGAGCGCCCACTGGACGCTGGAGAAGGCCTGGGCCGTCTGCATCAGCCCGCCGAGCTGGATGTCGCCCGCGAGATAGCGCGGCAGGGCGACGACCAGCGGCACGACGGGCGCCAGGTACGCCAGCGCACTGGTGAGCAACGCGAGGCTGCCCTGCCCGCGCGTCTGGGCGTTCCACGCGGTGCGCAGGTTCCCGACCGATTCCTTGAGACGCTGGCGCTCGTCGTGCTCGCCGCGCATCAGGGCGATGCCCTCGGCATTCTCGCGGGCACGGATCAGGACGGAGCGCATGTCGGCCTCGCGGCCCTGGCGCACGTTACCGGCCTCGATCAGGCCGCGTCCCAGCGCATAGGTCAGGATCGACCCGAACAGCGCGTAGAGCACGGCCGCCCAGACCATGTAGCCCGGCACCGAGATCTCGGTGTCGCCGATCCTGATCGGCAGGTCGCCCGAGAGGACCCAGAGGACGCTCAGGAAGGTGATGAGCTGCAGGACGCACTGCAGGATCGACTGCGCGAACTCGACGGCGAGCTCGCAGGAAACGCGGATGTCCTCGGCGATGCGGCCGTCGGGATTGTCGCACTCCTCGGCCAGCAGGCCGAGCTGGTACTGGCGGCCGGAGTTCAGCCAGCGCGCGGTCGTGACGTTGGTCAGCCAGGTGCGCCAGTTGAACTGCAGCCGGCGGCGGATGTGGAGATGGATGGCGACCGCGACGCCAGCCGACACGACGATCGCCGCCAGGACGTAGAGCTGCTCGACAAGCTGGGAAGTATCCTTCTTCTCGAGCGCGTTGAAGAAGTCACGGTTCCAGATGTTCAGCCACAGCGCGATCCCGACGTTGATCGCGCCGAACACTACCATGCCCGCCGTCAGCGACCAGGCCGCGCTCTTGTATCCGGGCGCGGTCCAGTAGCTGCAGGCGACCGCAGCGAAGGCGCGCAGGGAACTGTGTGGTGTGTCCAATCAGTCGCGGAAGCCCGGGTCGATCCGGTCGAGCTTCCGCAGGAGGGCCGGCCAGTCGAGCAGGCCGAACGGCCGGCGGACGTGCGGCTGGTAGTTCATGTAGGTTTCCTCGACCACCTTCTCGGGCACGCGCACCATCTGCGTGTTGCACGACATTGCCGCGATCTGCGTCTTGCAGGAGAGCTCCAGCCGATGCATGGCGTTGAACGCCTCGGGGATGGTGGCGCCGGTGGTCAGGAGACCGTGGTTGCGCAGGATCAGCGCGTTGTTGTCGCCCAGGCTCTTCGCCAGCGCCTCCCGCTCGGCGGTATCGAGCACCACGCCGGTATAGTCGTGGTAGCTGATCTTGGCGAAGCGCATCGAGGTCTGGGTGTTGGGCAGCAGGCCGCATTCCAGGGTCGACACCGCCATGCCGGCCCAGGTGTGGGTATGGATGATGCAGTTGACGTCGGGCTTGGCCATGTGGATCGCCGAATGGATCACGAAGCCCGCGCGGTTGACGCCGTAGTCCAGCCCGTCGGCGAACTCCGGCTTCATCAGCACGTTGCCGTCATGGTCGATCTTCACCAGGCTCGACGCGGTGATCTCCTCGTAGAGCAGACCGTAGGCGTTGATCAGGAAGGCATGGGGCTCGCCCGGCACACGCATCGAAATATGGTTGGCGATCAGGTCGGACATGCCGTAGTGCGCGATCAGGCGATAGCACGCGGCGAGGTCCACGCGGGCCTGCCACTCTTCCGGCGAAACCGTCGCCCGGATGTTGGCGACATTCGAAGTCTTGAGGGCGTGCACGGCCATGGAAACGCTCCCGGATGGAAATCGGTTCCAGACGGTAGACCCGGCCCGATCGAGCGTCTATCGGCCGGTCAGGCGAGCCCGCGCGCTGCGAGACAGGCGCCGAGCGCCAGCAGGCCCGCAAAGAACCAGAAGCGGAACGCCGCCGGAGCGAGCCGCGCACGCACCGCCTGGCCGAGGCGCATGCAGGCGAGGGCGATCGCCACGGCGGCCACAGAGGGCCAGGCGAGGTTCCACGTGAAGGCGCCGGACAGCGTCACGGCGAGCGCCAGGGTGGAGACGGTGAAGGAGAGCCCCAGCGCCTGGACCAGCTCGTCCTTCGCGAGGCCGATCGCCTGCAGGTAGGGCACGGCCGGGATCACGAACACGCCGGTCGCCGAGGTGATCGCGCCGGTGACGACGCCGGTCAGCGGACCGAGCCATGGCTGCGTGGCGGGCGGCACGGCCAGCGGCAGCGAGGCGAGGCCCGTCACCGAATAGGCCATGAGGGCGGCGCCCAGTGCCACGGTGCCCCACGGGCCGCCCAGCCCGGCGATGAAGGCCGCGCCGGCCCAGGTGCCGAGGCAAACGCCGACGTTCAGTGGCCACAGGCGGCGCAATACGGGGCCGAGATGCGGCCCGTCGAGCATCTGCCAGACGTTGGTGACCAGCGAGGGCAGGATCAGCAGCGCCGCCGCCTCCGGCGCCGGCAACACGACCGCCAGCAAACCCATGGAGATGGTCGGCAGGCCGAGCCCGATCACGCCCTTGGCGAAACCCGCCAGGACGAAGACCGCGGCGATGAAGAAGAGGACCGTGACCGACACGCCTTCCCCTTGCCGCAGGTCTCAGCAGGCGACAATGTGAAGGATACGGATTGTGACTTCGTACCATACGAAGGCTGAAGACCAGATGCGTTTCGACCTGACCGACCTGCGCCTGTTCCGTCACATCGCCGAGACGCACAGCATCACCGGCGGCGCGAAACGGTCCAACCTCGCGCTCGCCTCGGCCAGCGCCCGCGTACGTGGCATGGAGGATGCGCTGGGCGTGCGCCTCCTGAAGCGCGGGCGGCGCGGCGTCGAGCTGACGGATGCCGGCCGCAGCCTGCTCGACCATGCGCGCATCGTGCTGCAGCAGATCGAGACGATGCGCGGCGAGCTCGGTGCCTATTCGCGCGGACTGAAGGGCAACGTCCGGATGCTGGCCAACACCGCGGCGTTGTCGGAGCACCTGCCCGCCCTGCTGGCGCGGTTCCTCGAAGCCAACCCGACGATCGACGTCGATCTCGAGGATCGCGAGAGCCCGGCGATCGCTGCCGCCGTGGCCGCGGGTGACGCCGACATCGGCATCGCCTCGCAGGCCGCCCTGGTGCCCGGACTGGAGAGTCATTTCTTCCGCACCGACAGGCTGGTGCTCGCCGTGCCGGCCGGTCATCCGCTGGCGCGGCGCCGGCTGACGCGCTTCGCCGACCTGCTCGATCTCGACTTCGTGGGCCTCGCGCGCGGGCTGGCGCTGGAGGAGCATGTGGCCACGCATGCTGCGCGGCTCGGCCGTAGCCTCCGGGTGAGGGTGCGTGCCAACAGCCTCGATGCCATTTGTACGATCGTGGCGGCCGGTGCGGGCGTGGGCGTCGTGCCGGCGGCGACGGCACAGCGGCTCCGGCGCACGCTGCCGCTCGGTGTCGTGGCCATCGCCGAGCCGTGGGCGACGCGCGAGCTCACGCTCTGCGTCCGTGACGCGCGCAAGCTCTCGCGGCCGGCGCGGCGCCTGTTCGACGCGCTGCGCGCCGCCTAGTTCACCAGCGCAGGAAACGACGGCCGGCGAGCGCGCCGACCGCGATCACGGGGATCGCAGCGAGCGGATACCAGGTAAGCACGAACAGAGGCGAATCGTCGAAGCAGTGAAAGGCGTAGACCGCCGCCCCCGCCGCCGCCGCGAGCAGCCCCGCCGCCGCGCCGGCAAGGGTCGGCGACCAGGGCGCGGCACGGCGCATCGCCAGCAGCAGGCCGGCGAGCGGCGCGAGCGCGAGCAACGGAATGGTGGTCAGGCAGACCACCGCGTTGGTGCCGACCAGCCGCGTGCCCCAGCTCTCGCGCGGTGCCACTGCAAGCTCGATCGCGAGCGCGGCCGCGGCGACGGCCAGCGCCGTCCAGGCGAGGCGTCGCCAGGCCGCGGACGGCACCGGACGCGCCAGCGCCACACAGGCGCCGAAGGCGGCAACGAGGGCCAACAGCACCAGCGCCAGCTTGAGATCGAAACGCCAGGTCGCAAGAGCAGCGGCGAGATCGACCCGCGGCCCGAACTCGACGGCGAAGATCGCGAGCGAGACCGCAAGGCCGGCAGCAAGCGCCGCGGCTACGGTCCGACGAAGCGGCGCCGCGGAGGCCGCGCGGTCGGCGACCAGGGCCTGGACGAGCTGCTCGGTCTTCACGCGCCGCCCCTTCGGTAGATGACGGCCAGCGCCTTCAGCGCCCGGTGCAGGGTCACACGCACGGCCCCCTCGCTCATGCCGAGCTGACCGCCGACCTCGCGCGCGCTGCGGCCCTCGATGGAAATGCCCTCGACGATGACGCGCTGGCGCTCGGGCAGGCCGGACAGGACGCGGCGTGCGTCGAACGCATCGCTCTGGTCGCCGACCGACGGCGCGGCCAGGGTCCCGGCATGGTCCTCGATGTCGACATGATCGGTGAAACCGCGACGGCGCAGGTGATCCACCAGCTTGTGGCGCGCGATGGCGCGCAGCCACGGCTCCAGCGGCTGCGTCTCGTCCCACGTATCGCGCTTCAGATGCATGGCCAGCAACGTCTCCTGGACGATGTCTTCACTGTCCTCGCGGGGCCGTCCCGCCGCGGCGAGGCCGCGCCTCGCCACGGTCCGCAGCCACGCCGCCACCAGGGTCAGGAGGCGGCGATAGGCCTCGTCGTCCCCCGACCGGGCTGCCCGCATGAGCGCGGAAAGATCTTCCGGAGAGGACACGCAACCCCGTCTTTCACGTATTCGTGTTCAGGAAGGCAAACATTACAGACCGTTTGCACGAAAAGAAAATCGACCGAGGTGTAACGCCGCCGCCGCCTTCCGCGAAAGACCTCATGCGGGCCGACATTGGCCCGCCTTCAAGGAGGAACTTCATGTCCAACCGTTCGACCACCCTGGCCACCAACCTGACCCTGGCGGCCGCCGTCGCCGCCGCCGCCCTGATGTCGGCCGGCGCCCAGGCCCAGACGGCCAATGCCGACAAGGAGCGCTGCTACGGCATCTCGATGGCCGGCAAGAACGACTGCGCCGCCACCGGCAACAACTCCTGCTCGGGCCAGGCCAAGATGGACTACGACGCCAAGGCCTGGAAGTACGTCGCCAAGGGCACCTGCGCGAAGATGGAAGTGACGCTGAAGGACGGCAAGAAGCGGATGGGCAGCCTGCAGCCGATGTAGAGCGGAACGGCGGCGGACCCCCCATCCATGCAGATCGACGCACGCGCGGGTGCAGGCCTCAAGCCTGCGCACTATGCGACCATCCTGGGCGATCGCCCCGACGTCGGATGGTTCGAGGTGCATGCCGAGAACTACATGGGCGCGGGCGGTCCGCCGTACGTCTTCCTCGAGCGCATCCGTGCGCTC
>CAYRBQ010000042.1:0-13938 GCA_964422305.1 uncultured Reyranella sp.
GTGCCCTGATGTCGGACCAATGGGCAGCCTTTCCCGACGCCCCGCAGCGTGGCGGTGGACTGGAAATCACAATCACGCCGGGGCCGCGCGCCGGGGCCGGGGCCGATCAATGGGCCGACTTCCCCGATGCCGCACCGCCAGGGCGTGACCGCTTCACCAGAAACGCGCGACTCGCTGGGCAGTTCGCCCAGGGGACGAATGACACACTGGCAAACGCGTTCGGCACTCCGGTTGACATGGTGGCACAGGGCTTGCGCGCCATAGGCGTCCCTGTCGGACCCAACCCCATCGGAGGCAGCGAAAGCCTCAAGGGCGGCATTGATTACGTCGCCACTCTGCCGGGCCGTGTGTCCGATGCGGTCTCGAGCCGCACGCTGTCGCCGCTGTTGGAAGGCCGCACGTCACGCTTCGATCCCGAGACTAAGGGCGAGCGCGCCGCAGCCGGCGCCGGCAACTATGTCGGCGCCACTCTCTCAATGATGTTGCCCGCCGCCGGCATCGTCAGCGCAGCGCGGGGCGCGGCGACCGTTCCGACAGCGATGCAGACGGCCGGGCAGTCGATCGCTGCGGGCGTGGCGCCCTATGTGGCTCCACTTGCCGCAAGCCCTGCGTCGCAAATCGCGGCATCCGCAGCCGGTGGCGCTGCCGAGGGCGCAACGGGCAATCCGCTGGCTGGGCTCGCTGCATCGCTGGCGGTGCCGACGATGCAGGCCGGTGCGGCGCGTCTCGCATCTCCGGTGACGAATCGCCTGTCGGCCCAGGAGCAGCGGCTTGTCGAGGCCGCGACAAGAGAGGGTATCCCGCTCACGCCATCGCAGCGGACGGGAAGCACGACCCTGCGGCTTGTCGAGGAAACGCTCGCGACCATGCCCGGCTCGGCAGGCGTCATGCAGGGCGCCAACCAGACGCAGCGGCAGGCATTCAACCGGGCCGCCATGTCCCGCGCCGGGGCGACGGCGGACGACGTGTCGCCCGACACCATCGCCGCCACCTATCGGTCGCTAGGGCAGACCTTTGACGACTTGGCGGCACGCACAACGATTGCCCCCGATTCCCGCTTTGCCGACGCAGTGGAGCGTGTGGCGAACGACTACGGCCGACGCCTGCCGACCGACGTGGCGCGCGTGTTTACGTCCTACATAGACGACTTGGCGCCATTGCTGCAGGCCGCGCGCACCCCCGGCGCAAATCCGCAGATCACAGGCGAAATCTACGGGCGCATTCGGAGCGACATCGGCAAGACGATACGCGGAACGAAAGATCCGCAGCTCAAGGAAGCCCTGGGCGGACTGCAGGGCGCGCTAGATGATGCCCTGGAGCGTTCTGCCAGTGGCCCGTTGCTTCGCGAGTGGCGGGATGCCCGTCGGCAGTATCAAGCCCTGACGACAATCGACAACGCCGCGGCGCGTGGCGCTGCAGCCGATCGAGCGGCGGCCGATCTGCCTTATGGCGCGCTGACTGTCGCGACGCGCGCGGCGGACAAGACGGGCTTCGCGCGCGGGCGCGGGCAGCTCAACGAGCTGGCGCGGGTTGGCGACTACATCGCCCCTCGCGTCCCCAACAGCGGCACCGCCCAGCGCGCGAAGGTTGGCGAGATGCTGACGGCGGGTGCCAGCGGCATTGCAGGGACGGGCGTTGCCGGCGCTGGCGGTTTCACCCCTGAAGCCCTGGCGGCTGGCGGCGCGCTCGCGGCGACGATTGCAGGCGTCCCCTACGGTGCTGCGCGGCTCTACCAGTCGGGACCGATTCAGGCATGGCTAACCAACAATGCGGTTAGTCCGCCCAGCCTAGTTCAGCTTCTCGCCACCCAGGCGGCCCGCGAAGGCGTCACCAGCGCAGGCAATATAGAACGCCCGGCAGAGGCAAACCGGCGACTTGCTCGAGCACTGATGGAGCGCAACGACACTTCACAGCGGCGATAGGTCAGCCGAGCAGGCCCGACAAGAGCGCGACATACAGGCCGGCAGAAACGCTCCCAACAGCGAGGGATGCTAGCGCCCCGCCCGCCCATGCGGGCCACGGCTGCCCCACGCAAGCAATGACGTAGCACTCGGCGGCGAGCCACAGCGGAAAGAGCGCGAGTCGCGCGACAAGGGGGAAGCCGCGAATCCTCTGCCGTGCCTGCCGCTTTGCCACTTCCACACTCGTCGGCGGTGCGATGTCATCGCCTGAAGGCGCTACGGATGCCCCCTCGCCAAAGATGTCATCCCGCAGCGACGCGTTGCCCATGTCGTCTCTCGGGTCCGACTCGCTGGCGGACCTCGAGCCCGCCCCGCCCAGCAGTGCATCCCAGGACGCGCCTGCAGCCCGCAGCATTTCGTTTGAATGGCGAGCGGCGCTCAGTGCTTCCGCATCGTGCGGACTGGCGGTGAGGTTCAGGAGCTTAACGAGTCGCGCCCGGTCGATTTGTTCCATGTCTGCCCCGTGAGCGTTTGGCCTTCTGTGTCGCTGCAGCGGTCAACGCGGCGTCCCTGTTGCTGGCAAGCCATGCGCGCGCCCAATCTTGCCACCCGGCCGGCGCCTCCACCAGCCGCACCCGCTGGGGTAATCGACCATCAGCTCCGGAAACCTCAATGGTCAGTCGCAGCAGAACGGTCCAAAGCCACCAGCCCGCAAATGTGCGCTAGGGCCGTTTTTCTGCCCATGGAATCGATTTGAGGGCTCGCGGCTACCTCGGGTGGTCCGAGACCCCAGATTGAGTCCAGTGAGTCAGATTTTGACTCTGCCCCCCCTCCCACAGGGCTGTTGCAGCCTTGGTAGGTAGCGCCCACCCTGCCTACGGATGGGAGGCCTGGATGATTAACATGATCGTCACGCTGCGGGTGAAGCCTGGCCTAGAAGCGAAGGCCGAGGATCTGTTGCGGGAACTGGAGCAGGAAACGGCGGAGAATGATCCAGGGTGTCTCCGGTACCAGTGGTACAAGGCCGAGCAGCCGGGCCTGTACTACCTGCTCGAACGCTGGACCGATCAGGCGGCGATCGACGCGCATTCCAGGGCAGCCCACATGGCGAGGCTTCTGCCGCTGCTGGCTGAATGCGCGGCCGAGAAGCCGACAACGACACTGCTGACCCGGCTGGTGTGACGTAGCAGTTCCACAGCGTGCCTAGGCGGTGGAGTTACTTCGCATACTCCTCCGCGGCGATAGCGAAGTTCAGGTTCTGAGAGTCTTTGCGGAAGAATGTCGTCACGCCGAGCAGATTGCCTTGGGAGTCAAAAAGGCCTCCTCCAGATGAACCCTTGGAAATCGGAGCGGAGGTTTGGAGCAATCGCTCCCCGTCGAGCGTTCGCTTCGATGAGATGATGCCCTCGGCAATCGTAAGCTCAAGGCCTTGAGGGGCACCGATTGAGTAGACCTTTTCAGCAACTTTGATGTCGGCGAATGGACGCACTCGGACCCATCGGTGGAGTGCGCTATCGCTCGTCAAAATGCATCGATCGGCATCGGGATTTGCGGAAGAAAGCGTGACAGCAAGCCGCCCCCCATCGCGCTCTAGAATGGCGGAAGTCGCCTTCCCCAGAATGTGACAGTTGGTGAGCAACTCTCTCTCGCTGATTGCGACGGCCGAACCCAAAGCATCTCGCGTGTGGACCACGTAAACGGCCCCCGAGGCACGCTCGAAGACTTCTCGTGCATGCAGGTCGGCCCCATCCGACAATACCAAGCGAATAGTCGCAGTCTTCCCGGATCTGTCGATGTTCGAAAGGACTTGAGGGGACTGCCTTACGCTTTCGGCGGGAGGTCGGGCGCTGGCCGAAGGTGGCGCAACAAAGCTCGAAGCGTAACCCGGCGCTGGCGCTGGAGGAACTAGGCGGGGGCTGGGCTTACCTCTGGGATTGAGGAAGGGCTTCAACGTTAAGCTGTTTGTCATGGCAGTAAACAGGAAGCCGAATGAGTCTACCTGAGTGGTTGGTGTGTTGATCACAGCGGTGACGATGCCGCTCTGACGGCATTGCGCCCTTGTGTAAAAGTGCCGATCTCCCGACCGGCCGGAGAGTACGAACCAGTCATCCTTTCGGGCCTTGTAGTCGACCGTTCGATTGGAGTTGCCAGGGCTACCGGCGACGACGGCTTCGAAGAAGCCATCCATTGACGCACACCCGGTATCGACGGGAATAACGCTGATAAACTCGCCGACCGGGCCAAAGAAGCGATACCAGAGGGCCCCGTCCTCCCAGATTGGCGCTGTCGCCTCATTGAGTCTGGTCGGCACACCGACGCTGAAGCCGATTGCATCGTCGGTTAGAATTGCCCAGCCGAACGCATCACGTTTAGCGATTGCTTCGGTCACCAGCTCGACAGCTTGATTGCGAGTGAGACTGTCGCTTGAGGGATAGCCCTTCGAAGAGAGCCACCCTCCAATCGCCTTTTTGGTGAAGCCACCAAATAAACCGTCGACCATCGCGCCATAGTGGCCGGTCCAAATCAGAGCGTGCTGGATGTCGGCAGTTGTGATGTCGTCAGCGGGAATTGGGCCCGCCCATGAGTACGGGAAGATCCGTCCGGGCTGTTGAGCAAAAGTAGGTCCGGATACCAACAGAAGCCACGTGGCGATTGAACCAAGCAACCGCACGATGCGGACAAACCACCTTGCGGTGCTTTCTCGACACGCCATAGCAGCCCCCCCAGCGAGGGAGACGCTACCATCAAAACTCGCTTCAACGCCAAGATGACTATTTGCGTGACTTTGCCTTTAGACCTAGCTCGAGGAGCTGTCTGAGCGCTTCAGATCGGCCCACGCCCTCGGAGTTAGCCCAAGCGTCGACCCTCTGTGTCAGGTCGGCCGATAAGCGCACACCGACAAATGCCGTCCCGCCAACGCTGACGGGCCGGCCCAACGGCTTCTTTGAGGGCATTTTCTTAGACATTTGTTAAACAGATGTTGACCTGACTGATAAATTGTTTAACATAAATTCGGGCCAAGGGGAAGTTGGCGCTTCCCCAAGGCCCTAACCGAAACCCGAGGAAGGCACCCCGGATCATGGCTAACGTTCAATCTACCACAGCTAAGAAGTCCTCTCCGGAGGCATTCGTCGTCGTGTCCTGGTGGCAGGACCGCATTCCTGGCCGGTCCAGTACCGGCAAGTACGAGTACGAGCACTGCGACGACCTCAACGAAGCCTCGCGGCTCTATGCCGAATACGAGACCGGCGAGCACTCCCGCGCTTCGGCGGTCGGGATCTTCCCCGCCAAAAACGGCATGCCCGCTGGTGAGCAGCTCGAGCCCTATAGGGTAGCGATGCTCACAAGCGAAATGCTTGCGGCCTAGGGAGGCGCCCTTGGCCCGAGTTGCGACGTCGAAGAAAGGGGGCTTTCGTGACGCGGCCTCCAGCTTCGCTCCCAGCGTCACCAGAGGGGAAAGGCACATGCCCGATACGATGATGACAACCGAAGCCCTGGCTCACGCAGCGCTTGGCCCTGTTCTTGGAGCCCGGCCTGTCGACAACCTGCCGGACAACCCGAAGATCAGCTACAGATCACTGCATTGGGGCATGCGTGTTCGGACGGATGTGATGGATCCTGTCTATCGACCCTGGGAAATCGTGACGGTCGAGAAGCGCCTCATGCTCAAGCCCCCGCATGGTCGCGATTACGCCTTCACCTGCGAATACTCCGACGGCAGGCGCGAGTGGATCGTGAGGCGTCTGATCGGCGAAACGTCGCGAAGCTGGATCGTTGAGCAGTACAATCCGAAGCGCACATACCGTTTGCCGAAGAGCCAATGGTTCGGTCCTTTCCGGGTCGACTACCGCCTTTGCACGGAGCGGACGCCGATACTCGATCAGTGGGATGGCGGCGAGTTCGAGATGATCTCGTTGGAGGGGCACTTCCACTAGGGCCAAGTGGCTCGGTAGATGGGCAGGGGCGCTCAAGCAATCCGGGCGTCCCTGCCGTTAACCGACAGCTAGACGCTAGGCCTTTTTGAACTTGTGGGTTTGGATAATCGCTGATGCGATACGCAACGCCTCAGAGAAGGGGAGGTCGTGCATATCGACGACCGCTGAGGTTTCTTTGTCGTCATCGTCGTCTGGAATAGGCCACACCGTAACGGACCAGATTGCCTTCAATGGGTCTCCGATATTCCCATTGCCGTAAGGGCCCGACTCGTCGTCGTCTCTGAGAACTGCATCAACCTCGATTTCTAGATCTTCGTTGAGTTGAGCGGTCCAGCCTGAAAGCCATCCCGCTTTCGGATCCCTGCCCTTAGTGAAGAAGACCCTTCGTTCATCTGTGAGGCCTGCTTCGTTAGCAAGCAACCCGCACGACTTCATAAGGCTCTCAGGGCTGACGGCTCTGGCCGGTGAAAGCTTGCGCTTCATCTTCTCTCCTCCGCCCCGCGCAGCAAACTAGCGAAATTGAAGTGCGCCAGGAAGGCATTTGCCGACAGGCGGCGCAGCGCCTACATCGGAAGCCTTGAAACGTCGCTGCATTTGGCAATTTGCTTGCAGGAAACAGGCTGCTGCATCTCCACACACAGGTCAATTTGGTTTCTTGCTTCGCCGTGGGCCGTCTTGCACTGCGCATAGATGCGTTGGTTATGAGTGAAGCGCCATTCATCGCACTTGGAGAAATCGATCTCACCGCTCGATATGGCAAAGGATACCCCCGCGGCCGGAATAGAGGTGCCATAGCCGCGCGCGGCCAGATAGCGACTGGTAGTCGAGAGCCTGGCCTCCATGCTTATCAGGCCGTCTGACATCGCCTTCTTGAGCCAGTCGCTTAGTGCGACCTCGCCGGATAGCCATCGGGCCCTGTAAACAGGGATTTCGGCTCGAAGAGCTCCGGTGCAGTACCCAGCAAACAAGTCGTTTTCGGACGGTCCCTGTTGGGCAATTGCGCCGTCGGAAAGGCTGAGTAGCGCAGCCACTGCACACGGGATTTGTATGAATGACCTGGTCAGCATTCGTGGTCCTCAGAACTAGCAAGCGCACCCTGGCGCACTCCTGCAGGTCTTCTTGGTGTCGATGCAGGAGTTGCCGCACGGCTTACCCTTGGTGCAGTGCTTACAGCAGGCCTGCCCTTGTTGTGCCGGGGTGAATTGGGATGTCCGCTCTCGAGGCGCATCCGCCCAAGGCGTGTAGTTGCCAGCCAGCGCCGGAAAGGTGATCAATCCCACGACCAAAGCCAGCGCTCGCATGGCTTCTCCCAAATGGTCGAATTTCTGCTGCAGCCTACCACTTGCGGAATAGGTATTGGCAAGTGCAACCTGCCGTAGGGGAGAGGGCTGCGATGGAATACCTGGTCCTTTGGATCGGCTTGGCGATAGCAACGGGCGTAATTGCATCGTCAAAGGGCCGCTCGGGCATAGGCTACTTCGTTCTTGGGCTTATCTTCCCGCTGATCGGCCTCATCATTGCGGCTTTCATCGCACCGCTTGCACGGGATGGAAGTGCACCGCCGCCGGGCAGCTTCATTGTCTGCGGTGCTTGCCGGCGGCCTTTTCGTAACACCTTGACCTCGTGCCCCCATTGCGGCGCTGGCTCAACGCCGGCTTACAAGAAGTGCCCGGCGTGTGCGGAGCAAATCCTGGCAGAGGCAAGAAAATGCAAGCATTGCGGCGAAGACCTCACGATAGCCGCCGCGGCGTCAGCTGGCGAAATGGGCTACTGCCCAGACTGCAGGAAACTTCGACACTCCACGGCCGCCAAATGCGTCTACTGCTCAAGCGTAAAACCAGTCGTCTCTTAATCGCGACGTTGATGACGCTCGGCGTTGACGCCGCGGCGGCCCAGACTGTCACCGATGGCGACACGCTGCGCATGGATGGAAAAACCTACCGCCTTTGGGGTATCGATGCGCCGGAGAGCAGGCAAGTGTGCCCAGACGGCTGGCCGGCCGGTCGCATGGCGACGACCAGACTTCAGGAGCTGGTAACGGGAAAATACGTCGTGTGCGAACGCACCGGTTCTGACCAGTACGGCCGCACCATCGCAATCTGCACTGTCCGCGGTGAGGATCTAGGCGCCACCCTAGTTCGCGAAGGAATGGCCTGGGCATTCAGACGCTACAGCGACGACTATGTGCAGGATGAAGCGCGGGCGAAATCGGCAGGATTGGGTGTCCACGCCCACGGCTGCATCCCTGCTTGGGAATGGCGACTGGGGCAGCGCAGATAGTCAGAGAAAGCGGTCGAGACGCTTCTGGCCGTAGTAGCCGATGACCACGACGGCAACGAAGCCCGCCACGAACCCCAATACGTTGCCGTAGTCCCGAGCAACGCCGAAGCCAATGCCAGCGGCAATCGCAAGCGAACAGATAGTTATGAGTATGGAGAGCACTTCGTAAAGCATCGCGTGAACGCGGTGCAGCATGCGGTCTTGCTCTTCAGTCATCGTGCCTCCTGCAGGCGTGAAACCGGTTTCACGCGCCTAGACAAACCTAGGACACATCCCTCTGCTACGTCATCGGCATGCGTATACAGGTGATTTCCTCAAGCGTTGAGACGCATGATCAGACGTTCCGCCGCCTGGAGAAGCTGGGTCGTGTCAGACTTAGTCGGCACTTCTTCATGCGCGACTTCATGTTCAGCGAGACCGCAGCGGCGCATGGGATCCTCAACATCCCCGATGATGCAGACCTAGCAATAGAGGCGGGGCGCCGGCTCTGCGAGGAGTTGCTAGAGCCTCTTCAAAGCGCTTTTGGGCGGCTCTCCATACGGTCGGGCTATCGCTCGATTGCCGTCAATGACCTCTGCTACGCCAAAGGGCTGGGGTGTGCGGCGAGCGCCCGCAACTTCGCGCGGCACATATGGGACAAGAGAGATGCGCAGGGCGGCCTAGGTGCCATGGCCTGCGTGGTGTCGCCGTGGTTGGCGGACTTCACGGCGGCACATCGGAATTGGCATCCGATGGCGGAGTGGGTGCAGACCCAGCTGCCGTACTCCGAGCTGATCTTCTTTCCGCGGTTGGCAGCCTTCAACATCGGCTGGCATGAGCGGCCCAAGCGGATCGTTCGTACCCATATTCGCGAAGCTTGAACCGTTAGGCGGTTTGGCCGTCCAATAGTCGGTAAGAATTGGGGGCTCACTTGAAACTGGTTCAGCGACGCGTCTCCGTGCGCATTCCGCAGCTCTTGGCGACGCCTATTTCGGCCTTGGGTGAGGACGAGGATCACGCGTACGAGGTTCGCGAACGGGTGCTCTTGGAGTGGGCCGAAACTAGCAGCGTTTCATATGCCGCGGCCGACAGATGGAAGCACGTAGCCTTGTTTCTAGCGAACCAGATACTTCCTGGAATGCAGCTGGGACTTCCCAAGCGGGTAGGTCGCCCAAGAAAGCGCGGTAGCGGCGGAATATTCGGCGGCCCCACATCCTCGCTAAGCCGGGAGGAGGGAAACTGGCTGGTGAGGTCGATCGACGAGCTCCGAAAGAGCGCCAGCTCGCGAGGTGAATCGATGACTGTTGGCCAAGCAGCCGCGCGATTGAAGATCGACGGCGCGACGAAGAAGCGCGTCTCAGATAGGGCACCCAGCACGCTTAGGCGGCAGTATTTCGAGCAGAAGAAGCTCGAGGTCCGCCGGCAGCGCATTGAGCGTGACCGGCGGGAGCTCGTGGAGTCGCACAGACGGCGACCGCAGTGACGAAAATTGGTGGCGGGATTTTCGAGTGACTCCGCCAGCGTCACTTTCCTTCGCGCACCGGCAAGCTCCGGTGATGAACGGAGGTTTCTGATGGTTGACCAGACGGAGCGGAGGTTATGCCGAGCGGAAGCGGCGGCGTTCCTTGCGGAGCGAGGCTACCGCGTTTCTGCGACGACCCTTGGCAAGTACGCCTGCGTCGGCGGTGGCCCAGTCTACGAGAAATTCGGCCGTCGCCCTCTCTACACTGAGCGGGGCTTGCTGGAGTGGGTAGAAGGCCGCACTAGCACGCCGCAGCGTCACACGTCCGAGATGAGCAGGAGGCCAGCATGACGCGCCGCAAAAGCGATCAGGCGGCCGACGAGGCATTCCTGCACTTCCAGATCCTTATGCGGCACGTGCAGCACGCGGTCTCGCCAGTGGAATGGTCGGTGTTGTGTTTCGTCTATGATCGGACGTGGGGCTGGTCCAAGCGCTGGGAGCGCATCCCCTATCGTCATTTCGTGAGCGGCATCAAGACACGGGACGGAAAGTGCTGGCATCACGGAACGGGGTTGTCGCGCTCATCGGTCATTCGAGGTTTGAAGGGCCTTGAAGCGAAGGGGATGATCTTCAGTCGGCCACGGGGAAGTTCTCGCGAATGGTCCATCTTGGACAGGGTCGAGCCACCCCACCTTGCTGATCGCTAGCCTTGGCGGCTCGTACAAGGTGCCACCTAGGCACCATGTCAACGTGAACACCGTCGATGGTCTCACGGTGAGACCGCTGGGTGGTCAAATTGGCTACCCAAAGAACTTACCTTTGAAAGAAGAGAAATAGAAAGAACTCCATCGATAGCGGCGGCCTTCGCCGCCGCGAACGCTCATACAGGCGATTTCCTCGAGGGATCGCTAGACTGCATTGCAGTCAGCAATCGCTGGTGTGACAGCAGTTGCTAGCAAGCGGACGACTCGCAAGCCGTTCATGACGCCATGCACGATTAACGTAGGACTCGACGCGGCACCGGGCGTTACGAGTCGGCATGGTCCAGCGCAGCCGCAACAGCCACGCCGACAAGGTCCGCGCCTTCCCGTTCGTCGCCCGCCTGCGGCGCGAGGAACCGTTCGTGCCGGCAGATGTCGCCGAGTGGCACGCCGCCGCCGACCGCATCGGCCAGGGTCTCGGCTGGTACGCGCGCGGGGGTGGCCGCGGCGCATGGGACGTCAAGCTGATCGGCTTCGCCACGCCCGCGCAGGCCGAGGAGATGCAGCGCTGGATCGCCGAGTCGGCCATCGAGACGCGGCCGCCGCCGCCGAAATACCAGGGCCCCATGTTGTCGGTTGCCAGCTACAGCGGCACCGGCAAGACGTAACGGTGACGGCGCGCACCGGCCGGCCTTCCGGGAACCGGTCCGCGACAGTGCCATTGTAGGGGCACTTGTCGACGTCAGCAGGAGTCATCAGCAGGACCGGCATGGCCTTGTTGTGGATCGGCTCTACGACGCTGTTGGGCTCTGTGGTGAGGAAAGAGAACAGCTTGTGCTTGCCGACGTTGGGCTTGGCCTTGGTGCCTCGATCGCCCTCCCACTCGCGCCAGATCCCGGCGAAGAAGAACGGCTGGCCGTCGGTACGCTTGAACCAGCGGAACTGCACGGGCTTGCTGGTGTTGCGGTCGGGCTCCGAGAATGCCGTCGCCGGCACGATGCAGCGCTGCTCGGGCTTCTTCAACCAGGGCTTCCAGTAGTTCGACGCGGTGTTGCGGATGTTGGTCACCGGCGCCTTGCTGCCCATGAATGGCGGCGGCGGGAAGCCCCAGCGCATCGTCTCGACTAGGTAGTGGACTCATAAGCGCGCAGCCATAGCCTGGCGGATGCCAAGGAGACGGCTGCGAGGAAGTTCCTTGCGAGCTTGTCGAAGCGCGTTGCGACCCGCCGGAAGTGCTTGAGCTTGCAGAAGAAGCGCTCGACGAGGTTGCGCTGTCGGTAGATGCGCCGGTTGACGGATCGGTGGATGATGCGCTGGCTGGTCGAGGGAATGTGGGCCTTGGCTCCGCGAGCTCGGATGAGGTCGAGCAGAGCGTCGGCGTCGTAGCCGCGATCGGCGACGACATGCCGGCATTTGAGGCCGGCCAGCAGTTCGGGGGCAGCTTTCAGATCGTGGGCCTGGCCGGCGGTGAGCATGAGCCGGACCGGCAGGCCGGTTTCGTCGACGACGGCGTTGATCTTGGTGCTCAGTCCTCCACGAGAACGGCCGATGGCGTGATCTTGGCCCCCTTTTTACCGCCCGCGGCGTGCTGATGAGCCCGGATGATCGAACTGTCGATCAGTGCCATAGAGCCCGGTGACTTGGCCGACAGGGCCTCGAACACCCGCACCCATACCCCGGCGCGGGCCCAGCGGTTGAAGCGATTGTAGACGGTCGTGTACGGACCATAGCGTTCCGGCAGGTCTCGCCACGGCGAGCCGGTCCGCAACACATAGAAGATCCCGTTCAGTACCCGCCGATCATCGACCCGAGCCACACCACGTGGCTTGTTAGGCAAAAGCGGCTTGATCAGCCGCCATTCGACGTCGCTCAGATCGAACCGCGCCATCTTCACCCTCCTGCCAAAGGAAGTGAATCATTTGCCTCTCGTTCAGGGAATCCCTTTATGGGTACAGAACCTAGGCGCTGGCCGTCGCGCACTACAACGACCGGCGCTTCGTAGTTTGGATAGACGTTCGTCGCATCGTTCTTCGCGGCCATCGCGTCCGCGAAGTCCTTGCCGACCAGTTTGTAGTGACTTAGCAGGCCGGCCACTTCGTCGCGCGAAAGCCGCATCGTGTAGAGATTGCACATACGGTCGGGCCCTAACAGCATTCGTGTGGCGACGCCTAGTGTTGAGAAGTATCTCCTCTGCGCTCAACACGAACGTCGAAACCCTCGTACCGTGATGGAACCGGGCCTAAGGCGTACCAATACTCAGGATCGACAAGGACCCGAATGATGTCGCTCCCGGCTGTGTGTTGGCCGATAGTATTCACGCTTCCCGAAGGAGCAGCGAGCTCCTTTAGAAGATGTTGAGCGGCCTCATAAACGGTAGCACTCATACGTTGTGATTTGCGACGAGTGTGACCTGGAGTTCGGTAAGTATACGCTCGATCGGGAGTACTATCGACGTCTTTCCGCCTGGCGCGGTACCATCCGTCATGCTCCCGACAACGATGCCGACAGCTACTCGTTCCCCACCGACCATGGATGTTACGAGGGAGCCAGAGTCTCCAGGTTCAACAAAGGCACTCGACTTGCCAGCAACACCGAAGCAGTTCTTGAAGTAAACCTTGCCTGAAAATCCGTAGTGCTGTGCGCTGAACGTTATGGGAAACGGGCCATTAATCTCGCCGAGTACGATGCCGGATGTCAGCGATGTCGTGCGGCCGACCTTCTCAACGTTCGCCGTGGCGATGAGCGGAGCCACCTTTGTCGGCGTGTCGTAGTGCGTTCCTTGATATGAGGAAACCATGGCGTCGTCTCTGACCTTGAAGAGTGCGCCGTCCAGATTCTTTGAATAGTCGATGTTGTCTGGAGACCCAGCCACGAACGGCAACGCTTGGGCGTGAAACCCGATCGTAAATGGAGCGAGCGACAGCGCCGCTACATCAGCAACACCCGGAGCGAGGATCGGGAGGCCCGCTTCCGCAAAGTTGCAACTTCCCGACACGTGATTGTTTGAGAGTCCGAAGATCTGACCATTTGCGTCTTTGACTAGGCACCCTAGGGTGCCAGCGTCACGCATGTTGCCGACCGATATCGAGCTTCCGCAGGTGTAGCGCTCCTTACCTCCAACCACGCGTACTATGAAGCTTGGGCCACCATGGGGGACTGCGATATCCCCGATGGGGTTCGGGACACCCTGCCGATAACTGATCGGAACATCGTCTACGAAAGACGGCATGAGATTCGTGCGACGGATGCTCGGAACGGTGCGTCGCAGAAGAACCGAGATTGAGTTCGTCACATCGTTGAAAAGGATCGCTTGAACCTGCCGCGTCCGAAGGAGGCCCTTTCCCGCTTCAGTAATAGACTTGATGAGGGCTATCTCTGCGCCGCTCAGGGGCGGCACCTTCGCAAGGCTGTCGACGGTGAAGCCCTCCACCACAGCCCAGCGCCGGAATATGTCGGCGGCATCTTCAGCTTTCATCTCGCTCTCCCGGACGGCAGCCCTTCAGGCATTGGTCGGGAAGCACTCAATAGTGCCCACTTGTGTCCCCAGTGTGTCCCCGACGCCACACTGACAACCTGAGACTCATGCTAACTCGTTGAAAACATTGGCGGACCCGGCGAGATTCGAACTCACGACCTCTGCCTTCGGAGGGCAGCGCTCTATCCAGCTGAGCTACGGGTCC
>CAYRBQ010000043.1:0-13889 GCA_964422305.1 uncultured Reyranella sp.
CGATGGCGTCGTCTCGCTCGCCCAGCCCGGCTCCGAACGCCCTTGGTACGCCACGCTCGAGCAGGACTGGGGGCTCAGCCACGATCGCGATCTGGTGCCCGGCTTCTTCGCGAGGCCGGTCTTCATGGAAGTGCTGCGCGGCCGGCTCGACCTCTACGTGGCGCTGCACGAATATCTCGAGACCAAGGGGCTGGCCGACCGGATCGATGAGTTCGTCGCCTACTGGTTCGAGAAGGACAGCGACATCGATCGCGGCGTGCTGGCGCAGGCCGATGCCTGGCGCGCACGCACCGGCGGCAAAGTCTACGCTGCAACCAATCAGGAGCATCATCGCGCGGCGTTCCTGCGCGACCGGGCAGGGCTCGGCGCCCACTTCGACGAGTTCATCTATTCGGCGGCGCTCGGCGTCTGCAAGCCCGAGCGCGTCTTCTACACCAATGCCCAGGCGCGCATGGGCGTCACCGTCGCGCAGTCGATCCTGTTCGTCGACGACAAGGCCACCAACGTCGACGGCGCGCGCGTGGCCGGCTGGCGCGGCATGCTCTATCGCGGCCCGGAGAGCCTCGAGAAGGCGCTGGCCGGTTGGAGCTGAGACGTCGCGCCGGTTAGCGCTTTTTCGCTTTGGTCTTCGTCTTCGCTTTGACCTTAGCCCGGCTCGCACGCGCCGGAGCGCAGACGCACTGGACCCGTGCGTCGATGTAGTGCTCGCGCTCGGCGATGAACACGTTCTCGCGGCACGGTCGCCGGCCCGGGCACAGGCTTCGGGTAGAGCATTTTTGCTGGGCGGCCCAGCGCTTGGCCTGTCTCATCTGGCCGGGGAGGAACTGCCGTTCGGTCCGGCCGGGACAATCAACTGCTGCCATGTTCGTCTCCTCGAATGGGAACCGACTGACGCACCCGACGCTGGCCGGACTCTATACCATCCAGAGGGGCAAAGGAAGGAAGCGCTGCAACCGTATGCTTGTCGCTCCCATCGCACCGCCGGCAAAAAATCCGTCCATTGCGACCCGCCGAACCGTGCTAGACCCTCGGCCATGCTGATGTTCGACATACCGTTCGGAACGACCGACTGGGAGAGCGTGGAGCGCACGGAGCATCCGGGCGAGACCGGCAAGGCCTACTGGCGCACCAGGAACTTCAACAACATCCGCGTCCGCATCGTCGAGTACACGCCCGGCTACCTGGCCGACCATTGGTGCCAGAAGGGTCACGTGCTGATGGTGCTGGACGGCGAGCTCTCGACCGAGCTGGCCGACGGACGCACCGTCGAGCTGAAGGCGGGCCAGAGCTACCAGGTGGCGGACAACACGCTCGGCCACCGTTCCCGCACCGCCAAGGGTGCCAAACTCTTCATCGTGGATTGATACGGCGGAATTGGCATGACGGACATGATCGGATTCATCGGCGTCGGCACCATGGGCGAGCCAATGTGTCGCAACCTGGCGAAGAAGAGCGGCGCCACCGTGCTGGCGGCCGACCGCGATGCCGCGCCGCTGCAGCGCCTGGCGGCCGATGGCGTGAAGACCGCTTCGGTCGACGAGATCGCCACGACCTGCCGCACGATCTTCCTCTCCCTGCCGGGCGGCAAGGAGGTCGAGGATATCTGTTTGGGAAGCGGCGGCCTGGTCGGCAAGGCCAGGCTGGGCTGGACGGTCGTCGACCTCAGCACGGCGCCGCCCCTGCTGGCGCGCCGTCTCTATGCCGAGTTCGAGGGTAAGGCCTCGGCCTTCGCCGACGCGCCGGTCGCCCGCACCCGCCAGGCCGCGATCGAGGGCACGCTGTCGATCATGGTCGGCGCCACCGAGCAATGCTTCGCCCGCATCGAGCCGCTGCTGCGCCACATGGCGAGCGAGGTCACGCATTGCGGCGAGGCGGGGGCGGGCCAGACGGTCAAGATCATGAACAACATGATCCTGTTCCAGACCGTCGTCGCGCTGGCCGAGGGACTGTCGATCGCGCGCGCCAACGGAGTCGACGGCAAGGTGCTGTTCGAGACCCTGACCAAGGGGTCGGCCGATTCCTTCGCGCTCCGCAACCACGGCATGAAGGCGATGCTGCCGGGCGTGTTCCCCGAGCGTGCCTTCTCGACGAAGTACGCGCTGAAGGATCTCTCCTACGCCATCGGCATGGCCGACGAGGCGGGCGTGCCGGCCTTGGGGGCCGACGTCGCGCGCGAGCTTATGGAACGCGCCATCGAACTCGGCCACGGCGAGGAATACTGGCCCGTCCTGATCAAGGCGATCGAGGACGCGACCGGCAAGGGCTGAACCGGAGCGTCCGCCTCGGTCAGGAAGAAAGACGCTGGGCGACCGCAATGTAGAGCGGGATTCCCAGCAGCAGGTTGAAGGGGAACGTGACCCCCAGTGAGAGTGTCAGTGGAAATGCGGCGTTGGCCTGCGGCAGGGCAAGCCGCATGGCTGCCGGTACCGCTATGTAGGAAGCAGACGCCGCCAGGGTGATGAGGACAGCGGTGCCTCCGCTGGACAATCCGACCAGAGGGCTGATCGCCGCAGCCAGTGACGCTGCCGCAAGCGGCATGAGGATCGCGAACAGGAAAAGAGAGGGCGACAGCGTCCGCCTTTCGTCGCGCAGGCCGCGGCCGGCAACCAGCCCCATGTCGAGCAGGAATAGGCAAAGAAAGCCGGCGAAGGAGTCTACGAGGAAGGGCTTGAGCAGAACCTGCCCCCTCTCGCCGGTGACGACTCCGATAGCGAAGGATCCGAGCAACATCACGACGGCGCCGTTGAGCAGGATCTCGCGCACAAGCTCTTTTCCGTGCGTACGCGCCATGCCGCCGGGCGATTGACCTCGGCGCGCCAGGAGGAGGGCGCTCAGGATCGCGGGAGTCTCCATCGCCGCCGCCACGGCGATCATATAGCCTTCGAACGGAACCCCCATTTGACCAAGCGCGCTCGTCACCGCAACCAGGGTAACGGCCGAGATCGACCCGTAGTGCGCCGAGACAGAGGCTGCGTCGACCGTCGACAAGCCTGTGAATGAGCGCAGGAGAGCGAACGCGAGGAATGGAACGGCAAGGGAAAGGGCAACGCCCGCTGCCAAAGCCGCAGCGAGCGTCGCAGTCCATCCGTGATGTGCCACTTCCACGCCGCCTCGGAAGCCGATCGACATCATGAGGTAGAGCGACAGCAGCTTGGCGATGGAGCCGGGTATCGACAGGTCAGATCGTGCCAGGCTGAGGGCTGCTCCGAGCACGAAGAAGAGCACCATCGGCGACAGGAGATTCTGGCTGGCCAGATCGAGGAGAGGCATGGTTACGAGAACTGCGATGGTGTCTGTTGCTACGGGCGAAGGGAGTTCGAGGAATCGCCCCTGCGCTGTTCGAACTCCGTGATGATGCCGGCCTTCTTTCCGTCCGGACCGAACCGAATTTCAAGGAGTACCGCCTCGGTACCGGCAGGGGTGTCCCGCAGATACCACCACTTCGCGGTCTTGCTGCGTCCATGGATGTAGATGCGAAACGGTTGGCCCAGAAGCTTCTTCGCGTCGTCGAGTGTCGATACTCCGACGAGCAACTGGTCCGCGTGATCCGGGTCGAAGTCGCGGCCGATCTGGCGACCGCACGCCGTCAGCAGCACGACCGCCGACAGAGCGAGCCAAGCCGGAATCCTGCAAACATTTCGATAGCGAGGAAAGGTACGTGGCTTCAAGCGCGAGCTCTCAGGTCTGAAGTTGACGGTTGATCGTCCGCTTTCGGAGTTAATGTCTTGCGGTGACTGACACCGAATCTCTCGTAGAGGAGCGGCAACAGCAGAAGCGTCAGGGCCGTCGCCGTGAACAGTCCGCCGATGACCACGATCGCCAAAGGCTTCTGGATCTCCGACCCCGGCCCTGTGGCGAAAAGAAACGGCACGAGACCGAAGGCGGCGATGGTCGCGGTCAGGGTCACCGGCCGCAGCCGTCGCCGTGCGCCCTCCATGACAGCCTCGCGGAACGTGTGGACGCCCGAGGCGACCACCTGGTTGATGTACGTGACCATGACCACGCCGTTCAGCACCGCGATGCCGATCAGCGCGATGAACCCGACCGAGGCTGGCACCGACAGGAATTCTCCCGACAGCCAGAGCGCGATCACGCCGCCCACCGTCGCAAAAGGTACGATGCAGAACACCAGCACCGCCTGCCGTAGCGAGCCGAACGTCAGGTAGAGCAGCAGAAAGATGAGGCCGAGCGCGATAGGCACGACGAGCGAGAGCCGCGCGGCCGCACGCTGCTGATTCTCGAACTGTCCGCCCCAGACAAGTCGGTAGCCACGGGGCAGCTTCACCTTCGCCGCGACGACAGCCTTAGCCTCGTCGACGAAGCCCACCAGGTCGCGCCCACGGACGTTCGACAGGACGGTGGCGAATCGCTCGCCATCCTCCCGGATCACCTGGATGGGGCCGTCTTCGAGCCTCACATCGGCGATCTGTCCGAGTTCCACGACGCCGCCGTTGGGAAGCACGATCGGGATGCGCTCGAGGTCGAAGATCGAGGCGCGCAAGCGCTCCTCGCCTCTGACGACCAGCGGGATGCGTGCGGTGCCTTCGAGCACGATACCTACCTGACGTCCGTCCACCCACACCCGCAGGACCTCCTGGATCTCGGTTGCATTCAGGCCGAAGCGCCCGGCCTTCAAGCGGTCGACCGAAACGGTCAGGTACTTCATGCCGGAATTGCTGAGTGCGAAGACATCCGCCGAGCCCGGCACCTCCCGCAGGGCTGCGGCTATTTCGCGGGCAACACGATTGAGTTCGGGAATCTCGTCTCCGAAGACCTTGATCACGATATCGCCACGCGCGCCGATGATCATTTCCTGTACACGCATGTCGATCGGTTGGGAGAAGGCGAAGGATATGCCGGGTATGCCGGTCAGGACCTTGCGCACTTCTTCGAGGAACCAGGCCGTGTCTGGTCCGCGCCATGTCGATTTGGGCTTCAGGACCATGAACATATCAGTCTCGTTGAGGCCTACCGGGTCGATGCCGAGCTCGTCGGCTCCGGCACGGGCCATGATCCTCTCGATCTCGGGAATTGCGGCTTTCAGCTCGCGCTGGATGCGCAGGTCGAGCTGGGCGGTCTCTTCCAGCGACACGGTGGCGTGCTTGCGGATGGTGACGATCGGTGTGCCTTCATCCATCACCGGCATGAAAGTCGAGCCGATGCGCGGATAGACGACCGCCGTCGCGACGATGCCTGCAACTGCGGCCACGATCAGCGGCAGGGGGCGCCGCATGACCGCTGCCAGGAGCGGATCGTATAGTCTGTGCAGCTTGCGTACGAGCCATGGCTCCTGCGCTACGCCTGCCCTGAGCAAGTAGGCTGAAAGGACCGGCACGACGGTCAGAGAAAGCAGGAGCGCAGCGCCCAGGGCGAAGCCGATCGTGAGGGCGACAGGTCCAAACAGCCGACCCTCCAGGCCCTGCAGCGAAAGCAGCGGCGTGAACACGGTCGCAATGATGGCCACGCCGGAGAGCAGGGGAAGAGCGACCTCGCGCGTCGCCTCCAGGGTCGAGCGCAGCCTCTCTTCGAGGGTCGGTCTTGTCGCGTGAGCCAGCCGGTGCTCGACGTTCTCGACGACCACGACGGCACAATCGACCAGCAGGCCGATCGCGATGGCGAGGCCGCCGAGCGACATGATGTTGGCGGACATGTCGAAGGCACGCATGATGCCGAAGGTCGCAAGAACCGACAGCGGCAGGATCAGCGAGACGACGATTGCGGCGCGCAGATTACCGAGGAAGAGAAGCAGCAGCACCACCACGAGGACGATCGCCTCGAGCAGCACCTTCTGCACTGTCCAAACCGCCTTGCCGATGAGTTCGGAGCGGTCATAAAATATCTCGACGCGCGCTCCGGCGGGCAGCACCGGTGCGATTTCCTCAAGTCGCGCCTTGACCCCGTCTACTACCGACTTGGCGTTTGCGCCGCGCAGTCCGAGTACGAGCGCCCACACAGTCTCGCTGTCCCCATCTGTCGTCACGACGCCGTTGCGCGCGAGCGCCCCGAACCTTATGTCGGCAACGTCGCCGACCCGAACGATGCCTGTTGGGCCTGCCGCGACGATTGTTTCGCGCACGTCGTCGAGGGTCTTGATACGCCCTTCCGCCCTGACCAGGACGGCTTCCTCCCCGGACCGTACTCGCCCGGCACCGTCGTTGCGGTTGTTGGCCTCGAGCACGTTCTCCAACATCTCGGTGGTGATGCCGCGGGCTGCCATTGCTGGTGGCGACGGGACGACCTCGAAGGTGCGGACGAAGCCGCCGAGCACGTTGACGTCTGCCACGCCTGGGACACCGCGCAATGCAGGCCGCAGCGTCCAATCTATCAGCGTTCGCTTCTCCTGGGGGGTGAGCGTCGGCGATTCGATTGTAAACATCACCATCTCGGCAAGCGGCGTCACGATCGGCGCCAGTCCGCCGGCCGTGCCGGCCGGTAGCTGATCACGTACCTCCTGGAGACGCTCGTTCACCTGTGTCCGCGCCCAGAAGATGTCGGTGCCTTCTGCGAACTCAAAGGTCATCAGCGCAACCGAGAAGCGGGTCGTCGAGCGCATGCGTACGAGGTTCGGAATGCCGCGCATCGCGATCTCAACAGGCCAGGTGACGCGGCGCTCGAGCTCCTCGGGCGGTAGTCCGGCGGCCCGCATGGAGACCAGCACCTGAACGGGCGCGACGTCGGGAAAGGCGTCAATTGAAAGCTTCTGGTAGGCCGTGATCCCCCACATAGCCAGGCCGATTGATGCGAGCAGCACCAGAAGGCGCTGGTGCAGCGCCGTGGCGACGAGACCGGAGAGCATGGCTACTCGCTGTCCTGCTTCGCGAGTTCGGCCAACAGCGCGATCAGGCCGCGCGAAGCCACCTGATCGCCTGGCTCGAGGTTCGCACGGATCGAGGCGTCGCGGGCGTTTTCGGACAGGACATCGACCGGCTGGGCACGTACGCCCTGCGCTGTCTTGACGAAGATCCACGAGCGTTCGCGGTGACGCACGACCGCCGAAGCCGGCACCACCCAGTCGGGTACGCTTCCGCGCTCGACCCTCACGCTCGCGGTGACGGCAAGGCCCGGTCGTACCGAGCTGAGATCGGCGTTGACCTCTGCTACAGCGATCACGGACTGCGTCGCTGGATCGACGCTGCGGCCGATCCGGATGATGCGCCCGCGAGCCCCATGCGCTGGCAGGTTCACGGTCGCGCCGACGGCGATCGAGCCGAGCCGCGATGCGGGGACCTGAATATTGACCCACAGGGGATCGAGCTGAGCAATGGTGAACAGCGGTTCTGCCGCTGCGACGCGCGCGCCCGGGCTGCTGTAGCGACTGAGAACATAACCGGCCGACGGTGCGACGATCGCGACATTGGCCCGGTACTCGCGGCTCTCGCGCAGCGCCCGGATCTCGTCCTCGGTCATTCCCATGAGGCGAAGCGCATGTAGACGCTCGTCGGCCAGATAGCTCGTTGTCTTGGCCTCGTTCTCTATTGTCCTGAGGTCTCGCTCCGGCAGGGCCCTGGCGGCGAACAGGGTTTCCGATCGCCGTAGACGGTCGCGGGCCAAGGTCGCGTCGGCGTCGGCCGAGATGAATTCGCGTTGCGCCGCGATCAGTTCCGGCGACCGCATGCGCAGTATGGTCTGGCCCGCTTCAACCAACTCGTCGGGAGCGACCTCGATCGCCTCGATCAGGCCATCCACCGGCGCCGCGACGACGCGGAGCTGGGCGGGTGGGACGACCACGGTTCCGGGAAAGACCAGGTCGCCGGAGCCGCGGACCCGCTCCGGCGCCGTGTAGCCGATGCCGGCTGCCCGGATGGCTCGCTCGTCCAGGGGAATGTCGATCGGCGAACTTGGCGGGAGCGCGTAGTCGCCTGAAAACTGTGCTGATGCGAAGCTCGTGGAGCCGATGACCGCGATTGCAAGGGCAATCGCACCGGTACGCAACGCTCTGGGAGAACTCACGATGATGTCCTTGGGGAAGGGGGAAGTGCGCGTCCGGTCCCCGCGCCGGGACCGGCCGCGATACGCCTGCCTTTATTGTCCTTGGGCCAGCGAGTAGCCGCGTTCGCCGTCGAAGTCGTATAGATTCTCGACCTTGATGAAGGGGAGGCCCGCCTTGTCGAGCCGCATCAGGAGGTCGCTCACCATCCCCGAATCACCGTCGGTGCACGGGGGCAGGACGAACCGGCAGCGCCAGTGATCGGTGCAGACGGTATCGGGTTGACCCTGCGGCCACACCTTGACGCCGCGGTTGGTGATGACCTGCAGATGGAAGCCGCTGCCTTTCGCCTGCTTGACGAGGCCGGCCAATTCTTCTGCCGTGCCGCCGTGCCAGTGCACGAAGACGTCTGTCCCGGTCAGCTCCTTGTGGGTGGCGCGAGCCGGAGGCTTGGCGTTCGGTACCGGCATGGCGATCGCGCGGCCATAGGTGACCGGTGGGAGCTGCTGCGGCACGGAGCCGAGGCGCGAGATCACGGCATCGGCGAAGGCCTGCGTGCCCACCAGCTTCGTCGACAACCCCGCCTTGAAGATGTCGGCCGTATGTATGCCGGCCTCGAGTGTCGCCAGCCAGGCGTTGTGAACCTTGGCGGCGATCGTTCCCTGTCCGATATGCTGCAGCATCATGGCGCCGGCCAGCAGCAGTCCCGAGGGATTGGCGAGGTTCTTGCCGGCGAGGTCGGGCGCGCTTCCGTGGATTGCCTCGAACATGGCCCCATTCGCGCCGATGTTGGCGGATCCCGCCAGGCCGACCGAGCCCGCGATCTGTGCGGCGACGTCCGACAGGATGTCGCCGTAGAGGTTCGGCATCACGATGACGTCGAACATGCCGGGCGCGTCGGCCAGGCGCGCCGCGCCGATGTCGACGATCATGTGCTCCTTCTCGAGTTGCGGATACTCCGCGCCGATCTCGTCGAACACCTTGTGGAAGAGACCGTCGGTCATCTTCATGATGTTGTCCTTGGTGAAGCACGTGACCTTACGCCGGCCGTTTGCCTTCGCATATTCGAAGGCATAGCGGACGATCCGTTCGCAGCCGCTGCGGCTGACCAGCTTCAGGCACTGGTAGACCTCGTCGGTCTGCCGGTGCTCGATGCCGGCGTAGAGGTCTTCCTCGTTCTCCCGGACGATGACCACGTCCATGGACGGATGCCTGGTTGCCACGAACGGCGCGTAGGCCGTGCACGGCCGGATATTCGCGTAGAGACCGAGCGACTTGCGGATCGTGACGTTCAGGCTCTTGTAGCCGCCGCCCTGTGGCGTGGTGATAGGGGCCTTGTAGAAGACCTTCGTGCGCTGGAGCGAGCGCCAGGCGGATTTGTCGATTCCGGAGCTGTTGCCGGAAAGGTAGACGCTCTCGCCAATCGAGATCTCTTCGGTCGCGATGTTGGCGCCGGCGGCGGTAAGCACCTTCAGGCTTGCCTTCATGATCTCGGGCCCGATGCCGTCGCCATAGGCGACGGTCACGGGCACCGCGGCGGGGGTAGAGAGTTCCTTGAGAGTGAGCGGTGAGGTGAGTGCGTTCATTCATGCCTCCAATGTGGTGGCATGGACATAGGTACGTTGAAGTCTTTTGGGAAATTGATACTATTTACAAATACGATCAAATTATTTGATTAACAATTCCCATGCCAAAGCTGAACAATCTCGACATCGACCTGATGCGCGCCTTCGTGACCGTGGCGGATCTCGGCAGCTTCACCCGCGCTGCCGACACGCTGCTGCGCCGTCAGTCCACTCTTAGCCTGCAGATCAAACGGCTGGAGGAAGGTCTCGGCAAGCGCCTGCTGGACCGCGCAACCCGGCACGTCAGGCTGACGGCGGCGGGGGACGCACTGCTGCCGCACGCACGGCAGATGTTGGAGCTCAACGATCGCCTCATCGCCGCCCTCGACGAGCCTGCCCTGGCTGGCACCGTGCGACTGGGCACACCGGAGGACTTCGCGACGACGCATTTGCCGCAGGTGTTGGCGCGCTTTGCGCAGGCCTATCCTGCCGTGCAACTCGAGGTGACCTGCGATCTCACGCTCACATTGCTGGGTCGCTTCCGTCAGGGACATTTCGATCTGGTGCTCGTCAAGCGCGAGCCGGAGAGATCGGATCGCGGCGTGCGCGTGTGGCGCGAACCGTTGGTCTGGGTGGCTGCGAGTCACTTGAGTCTGTCGGCCGAGGGACCGCTCCCGCTGGTCGTTTCTCCGCCGCCGTGCGTCTATCGCAAGCGTGCCACCGACTCGCTCAATCGCTCTCATCGCCGCTGGCGTGTCGCCTACAGCTGCGCGTCACTGGCGGGTCAGCACGCTGCCGTGAAGGCGGGATTGGGGGTCACCGTTCTGCCCAAGGACATGGTTCCGCCCGGGCTCGCCGTCGTCGAGCGCCGCTCCTTGCTGCCCGACCTGCACGACACCGAGATCGCGCTGCTTGCAGCCCGCGGCCTCTCCGCACCAGCCCGGCGGCTTCACGACCATATTGTGCGCTCGCTCGAGGAGGTCGGAAGCGCGTAGTGGCCCCTTGAAATCGGGGACACCCTTCACCAAGTGACTTCCCGATAGCGGGACGGGCCCCTCTGGCGACGCCTTGGCGTCGCGATGTCGGACCGCATCGGGCATGCCCGGTGCAGTGCGATTCGACGGCCCAGGCATGCCTCCATCACCAGAGGAGGCTTTTTTGTCCCGCGCACTTTCTTCCCTTCTATTCCGCTCCGCCCGGCTGCAGTCCCGTATCGACGACGAGCTGCGACGCCCGCGCCCCGACCTCCTGACGCTGTTGCGACTGAAGGCCCTGCGCCTGCGCCTCGGCCGACGGTTCCGGGCGATGCCGCTCGCGACCCTGGCCGCCTGACGTCCCGGGGGGAGCCAGGACATGATCGAATTTCTCGGCGAGCCCCTGCTCGGCAAGCCGCTGTGGATGTGGCTCGTCTTCGTAAGCGCCGTGCTGCTCCTGCTGGTACTGGACCTCGGCGTGCTGCACCGCCGGCCTCGCGCGATCGCGGTGGGCGAGAGTCTGTGGATGAGCGCGTTCTACATCGCCATCTCGCTGCTCTTCGGCGCCTGGGTATGGATCGAACTGGGCGAGCAGGCGGGCGAGGAGTACCTGACCGGCTTCCTGGTCGAGAAGACGCTGGCCATGGACAACGTCTTCGTGATTTCGCTGATCTTCGCGTATTTCGCGGTCCCCCCGATACACCAGCATCGCGTGCTTTTCTGGGGCATCCTGGGCGTGATCGTGCTCCGCGCGATCATGATCGGCCTGGGCGCCGCCTTGGTCGCGGAGTTCTCCTGGGTCCTCTACCTCTTCGCCATCTTCCTGGTGGCGACCGGCGCGAAGATGCTGCTGATGGGCGAGCAGGTGCCCGACGTAGCGAACAATCCGGTGCTGCGGCTGTTGCGCCGCCTGTTGCGGGTGACGCCGGATCTCCACGGCCAGCGCTTCTTCGTCCGGGCACCGCATCCTCGGACCGGCCGACGTGTCGTCTGGGTGACGCCTCTGTTCGTTGCCCTGCTGTTGATCGAGGTGGTCGACCTCGTCTTCGCGGTCGACAGCGTGCCGGCGATCTTCGCGCTGACCGATGATCCCTTCATCGTCTATACGTCGAACATCTTCGCCATCCTCGGGCTACGCGCGCTCTACTTCGCACTGGCTGCGATCATTCACCGCTTCCGCTACCTGAAGCCCGCAATGGCGCTGATCCTGATCTTCATCGGTGGCAAGATCTTCGTCGCCGACCTTGCGGGGTGGGAGAAGTTCCCGGCCAGCGTTTCGCTGGGCGTCACCGTTGCCCTGCTGGCGGGCGGCGTCGCCGCGAGCCTGTGGAAGACGCGAACCGCCGATCCGGTCCCGGTTCGCAGGCGACGGAAGGACTGATCGGAGGGGCAGCCGACCGGCCGGTACTACAGCACGGTCGGCTGATAGCCCTTCTTGCGCATACAGCCCGCCGCCAGGGCCTTCTCGGCATAGGCCTGATCCTTCTCCACCGCGCGACGCAACTGCCACGACACGTCCGGCACACTGCCGGGAAAGTAGGGCGGTTCGTAGAAGGCGTAGGAGCGCTGGGCCGCGAAGGCGCGCGTCGCCTCCTGCAATGCCTCGTGCCGGCATTTGCCGAGATCGAGGTTCATGGCCGCCTGGTCGGTGCCGGCCTTCTCCCACAGCGACGTAGTGTTGCAGGCCGAAAGGGCGAACGGGGCGAGCAGAAGCAGGATCTTGCGCATGCCGTGCTATGGTCGGTGGCTGCAGTCGCAATGTGAAGGGGAGTTCGGGTCGATGGCGCGGATTGCTGTGGGTGGTTTTCAGCACGAGACGAATACGTTCGCGCCGCAGCAGGCGACTTGGGAGGAGTTCGTGCGGGCCGACGCCTGGCCGCCGCTGCTGCGCGGGCCGGAGATGATTCCTGCCGTGGAGGGTTTCAACATCCCGATCGCCGGCGCGGTGAAGCGACTGGCCGAGCTCGGCCACGAGATCGTGCCGCTCGCCTGGTCGGCCGCGGCGCCGGCTTCCTATGTCACCGAGGACGCCTACGAGCGCATGTGGAAGCTGTTCGACGAGGATCTGCGCAGGCACGGGCCGTTCGACGCGATCTATCTCGACCTGCACGGCGCCATGGTCGCGGAGAACACCGAGGACGGCGAGGGCGAGTTGCTGCGGCGCATCCGCGGCATCGTGGGCGAGGCGCTGCCGATCGTGGCGAGCCTCGACTACCACGCCAACCTCACGCCCGAGATGGCGAAGTTATCGACCGCGCTGGTGGGCTACCGCACCTATCCGCACATCGACATGGCGGTAACGGGCAGCCGCGCCATCGAGCTGCTCGACAAGCTGCTCAAGGACAAGCGCCCGGTCTATCGCGCCTACCGCCAGCTCGACTTCCTCATTCCGCTCGTGTGGCAGTGCACCTTCATCGAGCCGGCCAAGAGCATCTTCGATCTCGTGGGCGAGCTGGAGGCGGGCGAGAAAAGCCACAACCAGGGCATCGTGAGCGTCACGCACACGCCGGGCTTCCCGCCGGCCGACATCGCGCAGTGCGGGCCCGCGCTGGTGGTCTACGGCCACGACAAGGAAGCGGTCGAGGCCGCGGCCGACAAGCTCGCGGGTGCCGTGAAGGCGCAGGAGAAGGCCTTCGCCGGCGAGCTGCTCGATCCCGACCAGGCGGCGCTCCGCGCCATCGAGCTTTCGAAGAAGGCGAAGAAGCCGATCGTGCTGGCCGACGTGCAGGACAATCCCGGTGCCGGCGGCACCTCCGACACGGTGGGCCTGCTGGCGGCGCTGGTGCGGCACAAGGCCAGGGGCGCGGTGATCGGCATGATCGTCGACGAGGGCGCGGCCAGGGCGGCGGTCGAGACGGGCGAGGGCAACGTCATGCGCCGCGGCATCGGCGCGGTCGTGGGCTACGGCGGCGAGACGCCGCTCGAGGCCGACTGGCGCGTGGTCAAGCTCAGCGACGGCATCTTCACCGGCACGGGGCCGTTCTACGGCGGCGCCAAGTTCCAGATCGGGCCAATGGCGCTGGTCACCGACGAGGCGTCGGGCGTCTCCGCCGTGCTCGCCTGCAAGCGCGTGCAGGCGGCCGACAAGGAGATGTTCCGCACCGTCGGCGTGGAGCCGGCTGACGTGCCGATCCTCGGCCTTAAGTCGACGGTGCACTTCCGCGCCGACTTCCAGCCGATCGCCGAGACGATCCTGGTGGTGCAGTCGACCGGCGCGCACATCACCGATCCGGTCGACATGCCCTACAAGCACCTGCGCAAGGGCATCAAGCTGCGGCCGATGGGGCCGGTGCACGGCTGACCGGCGCGCTGGAATGCAAGCACTGCCAGCAGCCATGCGCGTACTCCGCCGAGCCATGCGCCGGTGAAGTTGCAGGTTCCGCAGGTTCTGGTAGAGATTGTGTATAGGCTGGCGCTTCCCGC
>CAYRBQ010000044.1:0-364 GCA_964422305.1 uncultured Reyranella sp.
GCGCTGGGCTCGGGCGGCCGCGCCTACCCGAAAGCGGTGCGCTCCTTCCTCGACCGCTCCGACGTGATCCTGGGCATCGGCTGCTCGTTCACCGAGACCAACTTCGGCATCTCGATGCCGCAGGGAAAGACGATCATCCACGCCACGCTCGATCCCGCGCACCTGAACAAGGACGTGCCGATCAAGTACGGCCTGGTGGGCGACGCCAAGCTCACGCTCGCGGCCCTGATCGCAGCCCTTCTCAACCCGACGCTGCGCGAGGACCGCTGGCGTGCGCCGCCTCCACGGCTCCCGCCAGGGCGGCCACGAGTGCGGCAGCCGGGCCGGCCGGCTGGGGCGTCCCCGCCAGCCTCTGGGCCAGGCT
>CAYRBQ010000044.1:374-13788 GCA_964422305.1 uncultured Reyranella sp.
CTCACGCTGGCGGCCCTGATGGCAGCCTGCAAGGCGGCCGGCGCCACCAGGCGCGACGCGACGGCCGTCGCGGCCGAGATCAAGCAGATCGAGGGCGAGTGGCTCAAGGAGTGGATGCCGAAGCTCACCAGCGGGGACGCGCCGCTCAGCCCCTACCGCGTGCTGTGGGACCTGCAGCACACGGTCGACGTCGCCAACACCATCATCACCCACGATGCCGGCAGTCCTCGCGACCAGCTCTCGCCGTTCTGGAAGACGACGCAGCCGCACACCTACATCGGCTGGGGCAAGACCACGCAGCTCGGCTACGGCCTCGGCCTCGCCATGGGCGCCAAGCTCGCCATGCCCGACAAGCTCTGCATCAACGTATGGGGCGATGCCGCGATCGGCTTCACCGGAATGGATTTCGAGACGGCGGTCCGCGAGCGCATCCCCATCATGTCGATCCTGCTCAACAATTTCTCGATGGCGATCGAGCTGCACATCATGAAGGTGTCGACCGAGAAGTACCGCTCGACCGACATCTCGGGCGACTACGCCGCCATGGCGCGCGCTTTCGGCGGCTACGGCGAGCGTGTCACCAAGCCCGAGGACATCGTGCCCGCCATCAAGCGCGGCATCGAGCAGACCCGGAAGGGCGTGCCCGTCCTGCTCGAGTTCATCACCTCGAAGGAAACCTCGATCTCGGTTCCGAAATAGCGGTCCGTTGTCTCGACCGACGAGCGCAGCGAGGAGTGGAGAAACCTTCTCTCCACGCGTACGGTTTGAATCGTGGAAGCAAGGCCCCTCGGCTGCGCTCGGGGCGACGGAGGTTTCATGACCAAGATTCTCACTCCCATCGCCGAACACGATGTCGCCGCGCACGACGGGCTCTGGATGAGTCCGGTCGATGCCGAGCGCGTCACCGGCTGGACCCTGAAGCCCGAGGGCATGTGCCGCGCCGAACTCTGTGTGCCGCTGCCGGCTTCGGCGGTGAAGCCCAACGAGGTGGATCTGGCCGCCTTCTGGACGAAGCTCGGCGGTCCGGTCGTGTCGACGCCCGTCCGCGACGTCTGGGCGCTCGGCGCACCTGCCGAGGAGCGCAACGCCGCGCTCGAGGGCCTCGAAGCACCTGACTTCACCCTGCCCGACGTCGACGGCGTGCCGCGCTCGCTGTCGCAGCTTCGCGGCAAGAAGGTGTTCCTCGCGACCTGGGCCAGTTGGTGAGGCTGCCGGTTCGACTTGCCCGTGTGGCAGCAACTCCACGATGAACTGAAGGACAAGGGTTTCATGGTCGTGGCCGTGGCGGAGGAAAGCCGCGGCGCCGAACACGCGCGTCCCTGGATCGAGCAGGCGAAGTCCACCTACTGGCAGCTCATCGACACCGAGCATCGCCTCGAGGATCTCTACAATCTCGTGAACGTGCCTCAAGCGGTATGGATAGATGAAGACGGTCGCATCGTGCGTCCGCCGGAGACCGCGGGCTCGACCGACCATTTCCGGCGCATGGACCTCAAGACGCGCACCATGACGCCCGAAGACCAGGCGGCGCGTCTCGCGGCGCGCCAGGCCTATCTCGATGCCGTGCGCGCCTGGGTGACGACCGGCAAGCATGCGCTGCCGGCCGATGCAGCCCGTGCGAATCTGCCGAAGGTGACGCCCGCGATCGCCGAGGCGCGCGTGCGATTCAGGTTGGGTGTCTGGCTGCGCGCCAACGGCCGAGCGGCCGAAGGCGATCTGCAGATGGCGGAGGCGAGCCGCCTGCATCCCGATTCATGGAGCCTGTGGCGACAGGCCGCCGATCTCGACGAGGTCGGCAAGGCGTCGGGCCCCGATTTCTGGAAACGCGTGCAAGCGCTGGGTGACAGGCCGTACTATCCGCCTCCCAAGCTCTAGGGGGAGCCGATGCGCCTGTCCTTCAACGACCTTGGCAAGCCGCGGGCCGACAAGGCGGACGGAAGGCGCGTCGAGATCACCGGCTTTCCGCTCACCGGTCTCGCGACGTCGCGCGCCGAACATTTCCTGGTGACGGCGGAGCCCGGCTGCTGCCAGGGCTGCGTGCCGGACAATCCGCTGGCCGTGGTCGAGGTGCTCGCGGGCCGGCCGCTCAGGATCGGCGCCGGCGCGTTGCGACTGACGGGCACATGGCGGGTGTCGCCTGATCGGGAAGGCTGGCGCTACCAGTTGCTCGATGCGGTGGTGAAGTCCGGCCTGACCCGGCGTGCGCTGATGGCGGCGAGCCCGCTCTTCTGCCTTCCGGTTTCCGCGATGGCGCAGGCCGACGGCACCGCCGTCGACATCCACAGCCACTCCGGCAACCTGATCCAGCTCAGCTTCGGCCGCGGCTCGCCGGCCGCGGTGGCCGAGCCGATGCGCCAAGGCGGCATGTCGGTCATCGCGCTCGCCGTGGTGTCCGACTCGCCGATCATCAAGCTGACCAACGGGCGGCTCAGGCCGAGCCGCGATCCCAATCCCGGCGAGCTGCACGGCTTCACCGAACGCGCCTTCCAGGCGCTGCACAAGCTCGCCGCCGCGCAGGGCCTGCCGATCATCCGCACGTCGGCCGAGTTGCGGGCCGCGCGGTCTGGCCGTCCATCCGTCATCGTCGCCTCGGAAGGCGCCGACTTCCTCGAAGGCCGGATCGAGCGTCTCGACCAGGCGCACCAGCGCTGGGCGCTGCGCCACCTGCAGCTCACCCACTACAGGCCGAACGAATGCGGCGACATCCAGACCGAGCCGAGCGTGCACGGCGGGCTGACCGCCTTCGGCGCCGAGGTGATACGTCGCTGCAACCAGCTCGGCATCGTGGTCGACATCGCCCACGGTACCTTCGAGCTGGTGAAGAAGGCGGCTGCCACGACGACCAGGCCGTTGGTGCTCTCGCACACCTCGCTGATCGAACGGCCCCAGGCCTGGACGCGACGCGTCCTGCCCGACCACGCCCGCGCCGTCGCCGCGACCGGCGGGGTGATCGGGATCTGGCCCGTGACGGCCTACTTCCCGAACGTCGTTGCCTACGCCGAAGGCATGGCGCGCATGGCAGAGGTGGTGGGCGTTAACCATGTCGGCCTCGGCACCGACCATCTCGGGCTGGTGGGCGCCAGCGCGCTGCCCGACTACATCGACCTGCCGCAGCTTTCCGCGGCGCTGCGCACCAGGTTCAACGCCGAGGAGACGGCCAAGATCCTGGGCGGCAACTACAGGCGCGTCTTCGAAGCCAGCGTCGGCTGACGCCTATCACACATGCGTGAGAACGGCTCGGTCACTGGCCGGGCCGCCCGGCCGTCGGCTAGGCTCGACTCATATCATCCGAAATACGGAGGCTGGGATGGCTGTCCTCAACGTCAACGGCAAGGCGATGGATCACAACGCCGACCCGAACACGCCGCTGCTCTGGGTCCTGCGCGAGCAACTCGGCCTGACGGGCACCAAGTACGGTTGCGGCATCGCGCAGTGCGGCTCGTGCACCGTCATGATCGACGGCGCGCCGGTGCGCGCTTGCGCCATGCCGGTCAATGCCGTGGCGGCGACGGCCAAGATCACGACCATCGAAGGCCTCGCGACCAACGGCAAGCTGACCAAGATCCAGGAAGCCTGGGTGGCGGCCGACGTGCCCCAGTGCGGCTACTGCCAGAGCGGCATGGTGATGGCGGCGACGGCGCTGCTCGCCGCCAAGCCCAACCCGACCGACGCCGACATCGATGCGGCCATGACCAACATCTGCCGCTGCGGCACCTATCAGCAGGTGCGCGAAGCGATCCATGCCGCGGCCAAGGCCTAGAAGGGAGGGACGAACCATGACGATCCATCAGACTTCCCTCCGCCGCCGCGGCTTCCTGGTGAGCGGTGCGGCCGTCGCCGGCGGCTTCTCGCTCGGTTTCCATGTGCCCTTCCTCGACGACGGCGTGGCGAACGCCCAGGCCGGCGTCAGGGAGCTCAACGCCTGGGTGGTGATCCATCCCGACGACAAGGTCGTCGTCCGCATCGCCCGCTCCGAGATGGGGCAGGGCACGCTCACCGGCCTCTGCCAGCTCGTGGCCGAGGAGCTCGAATGCGATTGGAACAAGGTGACGTGGGAGTATCCGACGCCCGGCCAGAACGTCGCGCGCAACCGCGTGTGGCGGAACTTCTCGACCGGCGGCAGCCGCGGCATCCGCGAGAGCAACCAGTATGTCCGCGAGGGCGGCGCCATGGCGCGCGAGATGCTGATCGCGGCTGCGGCCACCAGGCTCAACGTGCCGGCGGCGGAACTCACCGCCGCCAACAGCGTCATCACGCACAAGGGATCGGGCAGGAGCGTGCGCTACGGCGAGGTTGCGGCCGCCGCGGCCGCGCTCGAGCCGCCCAAGGAAGTGAAGCTCAAGGATCCGAAGGACTGGAAGATCGCCGGCAAGCCGGTGAAGCGCCTCGACACCGTCGACAAGGTCACCGGCCAGCAGATCTACGGCATGGACTACACGATGCCCGGAATGCTGGTCGCGACCGTGCGCGCCTGCCCGGTGATCGGTGGCAAGCTCAAGAGCTTCGATGCCGCAAAGATCGAGAAGATGCCGGGCGTGAAGAAGGTCGTGGCGATCGACGGCAATGCCGTGGTCGTGGTGGCCGACACCTACTGGAACGCACAGACCGCGCTCGCCGCCCTTCCCACGGAGTGGGATACGGGCGAGCTCGGCAAGGTCCAGCAGGACCAGATCAAGGCCACGCTGAAGGCAGGCCTCGACGCGCCCGAAGCGTTCGTCGGCAACAAGGCGGGCGACGCCAGGGCCGCCATCGACGGGGCGGCCAAGAAGGTCACCGCGACCTACAGCTTCCCCTACCAGCACCACGTCACCATGGAGCCGATGAACGCCACTGCGCGCTACACGGCCGACAAGTGCGAGGTCTGGTGCGGCACGCAGAACGGCGAGGCGGCGCTCGCCGCGGCGTCGGAGGCGTCCGGCCTGCCGGTCGCCAAGTGCGAGGTCTACAAGCTGATGCTGGGCGGCGGTTTCGGCCGGCGCGGCCGCTCGGACTATGTCCGCCAGGCCGTGCTGGTGGCCAAGGAGATGCCCGGCACGCCGGTCAAGCTGATCTGGTCGCGCGAAGAGGACATGACCCACTGCCAGTACCATCCGATCACGATGGCCAAGCTGACCGGCGGCCTCGACAAGGACGGCAACCTGGTCGGCCTGCATGTGCGCATCTCGGGGCAGTCGATCCTGGCCTCGCTGCTGCCGCAGAATCTCGTGAACGGCATGGATCCGGCCACCTTCCAGGGGCTGATGCAGACCGGCGTCGAGGCGGCCTACGGCTACGACGTGCCGAACCTCTTGATCGACCACGCCATGCGCAACCCGCACATCACGGCGGGCTTCTGGCGCGGCGTGAACGTGAACCAGAACGCCGTCTACATGGAATGCTTCATGGACGAGCTGGCGGAAGCGGCGGGCCAGGATCCGCTCGCCTTCCGCCTGAAGTACCTCAAGCCCAAGTGGGCGGCGGTACTGAAGGCGGCGTGCGACAAGGCAGGCTACGGCAAGCCGCTGCCGGCCGGTCACTTCCACGGCATCGCGCAGGTGATGGGCTACGGCTCCTACGTCGCGGGCGTCGCCGAGGTCTCGGTGGCCGACAACGGCCAGCTCAAGATCCACAAGATCACGGCGGCGACCAACCCGGGCCACGTGGTCAACCCGGCGCAGATCGACCGCCAGGTCGCGGGCTCGTTCGTCTACGGGCTCTCGGCCATGCTCTACGGCGAGATCACGGTGAAGGACGGCGCGGTCGAGCAGACCAACTTCGACACTTACAACATGCTGCGCATGGACGAGATGCCGAAGGTCGAGACCGTGCTGGTGCCGACCCACGATTTCTGGGGCGGCGTCGGCGAGCCCACCATCGCCGTTGCGGCGCCGGCCGTGCTCAACGCCATCGCCAAGGCCCGCGGCAAGCGCGTGCGCGACCTGCCGCTGATGAACCACGAGCTGAAGAAGGGCTCCTGATGCGTCGTTGGCTCGTGTCGGGGCTGGCCGGTGCGTTCCTGCTGGCCGGCCCGGCATGGTCGGCGGATGTCCCGCCCGGAGGGCCGCCGGGCGCCAGCTCGTGCACGGGCTGTCATTCGGGCGCGAAGATCGCCGACGTGGTGATCCCCCGGATCGCCGGCCGCAAGGCCGACGACATCGTGACCTTCATGCGCGAGTACAGGAGCGGTGCCTGGCCCTCGAGCGTGATGGGCCGCATCGCCAAGGGCTTCGACGATCCGCAGACCCAGGCGATCGCGGCCTGGTTCGCCGCCCAACCTGAATGAGCAGGCGGAGTAGGGACATGACCACCCGGCGCACGTTCCTGAAAGCCGGCGCCGCCTCGGCGGTCTTCGCGCCGGCGATTGCGTCTGCGCAGGCCGCAGCGGGCAAGGTCGTGGTGGTGGGCGGCGGCTATGCCGGCGCCACGGCGGCGCGCACGCTCAAGGCGTTGCAGCCCGCGACGGACGTGACCCTGGTCGAGTCCAACCCGGTCTACACCTCCTGCCCTTTCAGCAACTCCGTGCTCGCCAATCTGCGCGAGATCGGCCAGCAGCAGTTCCGCTACGACGGCATCAAGCGCACCGGCGTGAAGGTGGCGGAAACCAGCGTCACCGCGGTCGATGCCGAGGCGAAGTCGGTGACGCTGGCCGACGGCACGAAGCTTCCCTGGGACCGGCTGGTGATGAGCCCCGGCATCGACTTCGTCTGGAACGCCATCCGGGGCTACGACGAGGCGGCGGCGCAGAAGATGCCCCACGCCTGGAAGGCGGGCGCCCAGACCGTGCTGCTGCGCCAGCAGCTCCAAGCGATGGAGGATGGCGGGCTGGTCGTGATGTCGGCGCCGGCCAACCCGTTCCGGTGCCCGCCCGGCCCCTACGAGCGCGCCAGCCTGATCGCCTACTGGCTCAAGATCTGGAAGCCCAGGTCGAAGCTCCTGCTGCTCGACGCCAAGGACGCCTTCTCCAAGCAGCGCCTGTTCCAGAACGGCTGGGCCGAGCTCTATCCCGGCGTGATCGAGTGGGTGCCGCTCAGCAAGGGCGGCAAGGTGACGGCGGTCGATCCCGGCACACTCACCTTCACCACCGAGTTCGGCAGCCACAAGGCCGCCGTCGGCAACGTCATCCCGCCGCAGCGTGCCGGCGCGATCGCCGCGCAGACGGGCGTCGCCGACCGCACCGGCTGGTGCCCGGTCGAGCCGGTCTCTTTCGAGTCGACGCTCCGTCCCAACATCCATGTGCTGGGCGACGCCGCGATCATGGGCGGCATGCCGAAGTCGGCCTTCGCCGCCAACGCCCAGGCCAAGGTCTGCGCCGCGGCGCTGGTCGAGCTGCTGGCAGGCCGCAAGCCCGCCGAGCCGATCCTGATCAACACCTGCTACAGCCTGCTCGCCGCCGACTACGGCATCTCGATCGCCGGTGTCTATCGTCCCGACAAGGGCCAGCTCACCGACGTGCCCGGCGCCGGCGGCGTCAGCCCGCTCGAGGTCGTGGGCGGCTTCCGCGGCCAGGAGGCGCTCTACGCGTCGAGCTGGTTCCGAACCATCACCTCGGAAGTCTTCGGCTGACCATGCGCGGCGTTCTGGCGTTGCTGCTCGTCCTCTGCGCGATGCCCGCATCGGCGCAGGAGGTCGTGGGCGACGCGATCCCGAAGTCGCTGACCGGCCAGCCGGGCGATCCCGCGCGCGGGCGCGCCATCGTCGCCAACCGCAGCGTCGGCCTCTGTCTCCTCTGCCATTCCGGGCCGATCGCCGAGGAACGCTTCCAGGGCGATCTCTCGCCGACGCTGGCGGGGGCCGGCTCGCGCTGGTCGGAGGGTCAGCTCCGCTTGCGTATCGTCGACGGATCGCGTCTCAATCCCGACACGATCATGCCGCCCTATTTCAGGACCACCGGACTGCAGCGGGTCGCCCGCACCTTCGACGGCAAGACCATCCTCAGCGCCCAGCAGGTCGAGGATGTCGTGGCCTACCTCGTGACCCTGAAGGATTAGATGGACAGACGTGGCTTCCTCGCCGGCACCGCCGCCATCGCCATCCTGCCGTTCGCCCCGGCGACGGCGACACCCGAGGCCATGGCCGAGGCGATCCGGAAGGTCGTGGGCGATGCCAAGGTCACCGAGGGCAAGGTCGCGCTCGACATGCCGCCGCTGATCGAGAACGGCAACACCGTGCCGCTCACCGTCACGGTCGAGAGCCCCATGACGGTCACGGACTTCGTGAAGGCGATCCACGTCTTCAACGAGAAGAACCCGCAGCCCAACGTCTTCTCCGCCCGCCTCTCGCCGCTCTCCGGCAAGGCCGCGATCGCCACCCGCATCAAGCTGGGCGACAGCCAGAAGATCGTGGCCATCGCCGAGACCAGCGACGGCAAGTTCCACAGCGCCAGCGCCGACGTGATCGTGACGCTCGCCGCCTGCCTCGAGGAGCTGACCTGATGGCCAACGTCCTCGTGAATGCGCCCAAGACCGCCAGGCGCGGCGCGGTCGTCGAGATCAAGGCGCTGATCCAGCACCCGATGGAGACCGGCTTCCGTACCGGTTCCAACGGCAGCATCTTCCCGCGCAACATCATCCAGCGCTTCACCGCGACCTGGAACGGCGCGGAGATCGTGAGCATCGACTTCTCGCCCGCCATCTCGGCCAACCCGTTCGTCTCCTTCTCGGCCGTGGCGCGCGAGAGCGGCACCATCAAGCTCGCCTGGACCGGCGACAACGGCTTCGCGGTCGAGGAGCAGGTCGCGATCGCCGTCGAATGACGCCGGGGAGGATTTTCCTCGCGCTTCTGCTCGTCTTCGCCGCCTCCTATGCGGTCGCACAGGCGGGTGCAGACAAGCGGCGCACGGGCTATCAGGACATGGGCGATGCCCTGCAGAGGATGCAGGACGACGACACCGCAAATCCCGGCATGCTGTTCGTCCAACAAGGCGGCAAGCTCTGGTCGAAGGCGGAAGGGGCGGCCGGCAAGGCCTGCGCCGATTGCCACAGTGTCGCGAGCATGAAGGGCGTCGCCGCGCGCTATCCTGCGATCCCGCCGGGCGGGGATCGCCCGATCGCCCTCGAGGGCCGCATCAACCGCTGCCGGCTCGAGAACCAGAAGGCCGACCGCCTGCCGCCCGAGAACGACGAGCTGCTGGCGCTCATGGCCTACGTTGCCAACCAGTCGCGCGGCCTGCCGATCGAGCCGCCGGACGATCCGCGGCTGGCGCCGTTCCGCGCGCAGGGCGAGGCGATCTGGCGCCAGCGGCAGGGCCAGCTCAACCTCTCCTGCGCGACCTGCCACGACGACAATGCCGGCAGGAAGCTGGCCGGCATCTCGATCCCCGAGGCCCACCCGACGGGCTATCCGATCTATCGCCTGGAATGGCAGGCGCTGGGCTCGCTGCGGCGGCGCCTGCGCAACTGCCTGGTCGGCATCCGCGCCGAGCCCTATCCCACGGGCGCGCCCGAGTATGTCGCCCTCGAGCTCTACCTCATGGAACGTGCAAAGGGCCTGAAGCTGGAGACGCCGGGCGTTCGTCCCTAGGACAACCCCCGACAGGCGCCGCTATGATGGCGTATGGTTCCGGTCTCCCGTCGTGCCGCGCTCGCAGCGATGCCCCTCATCGCCGTGCTGGGCCGCGGCGTGGCCGCCGAGCCGGCCAAGCTTCGCATCGGCACCGGCGCGGAAGGTGCCGCCTTCCTCCTCTACGGCACCGCCCTCGTCGACGGACTGAAGTCCACGGGCTTCGGCCTCGACATCGCGAGCAAGACGACGCGCGGGACCCTGGAGAACGTGCCGCTGCTCGAGAAGGGCGAGATCGACATCGGTTTCGTCCTCGGCGAGGTGGCGCACGAGCTGCTCGCCGGCATCGGCCGGCCGCCGACGCGACTCAAGGTGATCTCGGTGATGTATCCGACGCCCGGCATGTTCGCCGTGCGCGCCGACAGCCGCTTCCGTTCGATCGCCGATCTGCGCGACCGGCCGGTCGTGTGGAACTCGCGCGGCTCCGGCCTCGCGGTGCAGGGCCGATACGTCATGGACGGGCTCGGCCTCGACGCCGAGAAGGATTTCGAGCCGATCTACACCGAGCGGCTCGCCGAGGGGCCGCAGATGGTGCTCGATGGCCGTGCTGCGGCGCTGTGGGGCGGCGGCCTGCGCTGGCCGGGCTTCGTCACCATCGCCAGCAACGCGCGCGGCGCGCGCTTCGTCGTGCCCGACGCCGAGGAGTCCTCGCGCATCATGGCCAAGCACAGGTTCCTGCGCCGTTTCACCGTGCCGGCCGGCACCTATCCCGGCCAGTCCGATCCGATCGAGAGCGTCGGCTCGTGGAGCTTCATCATGGCGCGGGCGGACCTCGACGATGCGGTCGGCTATCGCCTCGCGGCGTCTCTGCTTCGCATCGAGCGCGCGAACATCTCGCCGCGGCAGCTCGGCGGCTCGACGGTGAAGAACACGCTGGCCGCGGTGCCCGATCTCGGGGCGATCCAACCCGGCGTGCTGCGCTACTGGCGCGAGCAGGGGCTGGTGCCCTGACGATCCATCCTCCGGCCGATCAGTCCTTGGCCTTGTCGCGCGCCTTGGCGGCGGTTCCCTGTCGCTTGGCGCCGTCGGCCGCGGCCTTGGAGTCGCGCTGCTTGTCGGCGTCGGCTTCGGCGCGCAGCTCGGCGCGGCGCGCTTCGATGAGACGGTTGGTCGGAGCCATTCGGACAGCCTCCGGTTCCTGGGGAAGGCCGGGAGCGTAGTCCGCGCGCGGCGGCACGTCACGGTGGGAAGGCGAATATTCTCCCGCGGGCGGGCATGGGAGCTATTTCTGCCGCGGGGGTCTCCGGATTCGACGGTCCGTTTCATTGCCGCCGTCACAGCCCCGCCCGTACAGTCGGCGCATGCCGAGCCTCGCCAGCACCTTCGTCGCCCCCCTCGTCGCCCGGGCGGCCCGCCTGATCCAGGCCGCCCACGAAGAGCCCGCCCTCTGGACGGTGTCCGTCCACGGCCGCGTCGTCGGCTCGCTGGTCTGCGAGGCCGGCGCCTGGCGCCTGTCGTGGTTCAACGGCGCCGACCCCCGGCTGGCGGCACATGCCGGACCGATCGACGGCGACGTCGACACGCTGGCCGAGGCGCTGAGCGCCCGCATCGGCGCCCCGGTGCGCCTGGAGCAGCTTCCGGTCTAGACTGCCGGCTCGGCCCGACGAAGGTATCTCGAACATGGATGCGATCGACAGGAAGATCGTGGCGCTCCTCCAGGAGGATGCCAGCCTCTCGCTGGCGCAGATCGCGCATCGCGTCGGTCTTTCGCAAAGCCCGTGCTGGAAGCGCATCCAGCGGCTGGAGAAGGCCGGCGTCATCCTGAAGAGGGTGGCGCTGATCTCGCCCGAGTCGATCGGCATGGGGCTCACCGTGTTCGTGTCGATCGAGACCGGCGACCATTCCTCGGCCTGGCTGTCGAAGTTCGCGCAGACCGTGACGGCGATGCCCGAGGTGATGGAGTTCCATCGCATGGCCGGCGACATCGACTACATGCTGAGGGTCGCCGTCACCGACATGCAGGCCTACGACGCCTTCTACAAGAAGCTGATCGACACCATGCCGCTCAAGAACGTGACGTCGCGCTTCTCGATGGAGAGGGTGAAGTCGACGACCGCCTATCCAATCGCCACCGATCTCAAGCCGGTGAAGAAGCGCTGAGCCGCGGCGTCCGCCGGATCAGGCGGTCGACGGAAAGAGTCCCCGGCCCGAACTTGGCGAGATAGAGCAGGGTCACCGCCCAGACGCCGTGCGTGTCGAAGGCGTTGGGATAGACGAAGAGCTGGATCACCAGCGTCATGCCGAGCAGCGCCAGCGCCGCCGGCCGTGTGAGCAGTCCCGCGAACAGCAGCAGAGGCAGCGACAGCTCGGCCGCCGTCGCCAGCCACGAGGCGAGCTCCGGCGAGAGCAGCGGCAGGCGATACTCCTCGCGGAACAGGGCGAGCGTCGTGCCGTCCGCCCAGCCCTCGAGCTTGAGCAGGCCGGAGCGCAGGAAGATCGTGCCGGCCGAGAGACGCGCCAGCAGGGCGATCAGCTCGTGCGGGATGCGGGCGAGCAGCGCGTCGAGACGCGACAGTAGCGCGGTCATTTGTCTTCCCCGGTATCGATGCCGGTGATCGCACCGGCGGTGAACAGGATGGCGAGCGTCGGCGCGAGACCCTCGTCCGCGGCGGCCTCGCCGAGCCGGAGGCCGTGCTTCACCGCGTCGAGGAAGGAGCGGGCGCCGGGCGGCAGACGCTCGACGCGCACGTCGAGCAGGGGGCGCGTCACCAGCGCGGTCTCGCCCAGAGCGTCCGGACCGATGCGGTGCGGCTCGGCATCGTGCGTGTTGGTTTCCCAGATCGACACGATCGGCCAGGGCGAGGCGACGATCGAAGTCGCGGGATGCAGCAGCAACTGCACGGCGCCGATTCGGTCTGCCGGCACCGCGGCCAGCCGTTCGATGCCGATCGGCACGTCGTCCGCGGCGTTATAGGCGACGGTGCGGGCCCATTCGAGGCGCGCCACGTCGGGCAGATAAGGCAGATCGGCGGCGGGCTCGAAGCCTGCGAGGAAATCGGCGAAGCCTCCGCCGTACTCGGCCAGCACCGGCGAGGTGGGCGGGGCGGCGCGCACGAAGGCTGCGGCGGCGGCCTCGAAGAACTCCGCGCCGACGATGCGCTCGATCACCGGGAAGTGCGCGCGCAGCACGCCGATCAGGCTGGCGGCGACGTTGTTGCGATAGACCGCCATGCGCCGGTCGCGTGCCGGCGCCGGCCGCAGCAGGCGGTGTGCGAAGCCGCGCTGGACGTCCGCGAGCTCAGGCGGCGCGTGCATCGTTCCCCCGGCCGTGAAGCACTGCGTCGGCGCGGGCGACCTCGGCGGCGAGCACCGGCCAGGCGGGCACATCGGTATCCCACTCGACGAGCGAGGGCCTCGGTCCGATGCGGTCGATCAGGCCGCGATAGAGCGCCCACACCGCGCCGGGCACGGCGCGATCGTGCGTGTCGACCAGCAGCGTCTCGCCACCGCCGTCCAGCACGGCATGGCCGGCGAGATGGATCTCGCCGACATGCTCCACGGGAAAGGCGGCGAGGTAGCCCGCCGCGTCGAAGCCGTGATTGGCGGCCGAGACGACGACGTTGTTCACGTCGAGCAGCAGGCCGCAGCCGGTGCGTTGCGCGACGGCCCGCAGGAACTCGGTCTCCGCCATCTGCGGGCCGTCGAAGCGGAGGTAGGTCGAGGGATTCTCGATCAGGATCTGCCGTCCCAGGAAGGTCTGTGCCTCGTCGACATGACGCACCACGAGATCGAGCGTCGCCGTCGTGTAGGGCAGCGGCAGCAGGTCGTTGAGGAAGACCCCGTCGTGCGTCGACCAGGCGAGATGCTCGGAGACGACGAAGGGCTGGTAGCGGTCGACGACCGCCTTGAGCCGCGCTAGGTGCCCCGTCGCCAGGCC
>CAYRBQ010000045.1:0-13306 GCA_964422305.1 uncultured Reyranella sp.
CGATACGGGAGATGTGGCTGTCGAGATTGACACGGACGCAGGGCCAGTTGAGGCGCGCCGCCACCTGCTCGATGTGGGTCGACTTGCCGGTGCCGTGATAGCCTTGGACCATGACACGTCGGTTGTGGGCGAAGCCCGCGAGGATCGCCATCGTCGTGTCGTGGTCGAACAGGTAGGCATCGTCGACCTCCGGAACATGCTCGGTGGCCGCACTGAACGCCGGCACCTCCATGTCGGTGTCGATGCCGAAGAGCTGGCGGGCGGAAACCTTGATATCCGGCATGCCCGACACGTTCTGCCGAGCCGCGGTCGTCGTAGAGGCCATCACACGGATTCCTACAAAACAATGCCCGCCAAATTGCGGGCAAAAACGATAGTCGCAGGCCGATTTGTGCACCGCAAGCGGCCAAATGCGGGGTCTGCCCTGAGCAGTGCTAATCACTCGGCAGGCAAATGCTCGGAGGCCCGCAGAGTGGAATAGGCGGCGTTGATTTCTTTGAGTTTTTCCTCGGCTTCCCGGGCCCCGCCGTTGGCGTCGGGATGGTGCCGTTTCACCAGTTCCTTGTAACGAGATTTCACGACAGCCCGAGTCAGCGGCCATGAAAGTTCAAGGACGTCGAGGGCGTTGCGTTCGGCCGGCGTCAGTTGCTCGCTGCCATCGAACTTCGGGGGCGGTTTCTCGCCGAGACCTGCGTCGTCAGCCAGACCGAACGGGTCCTTTATGTTGACGTAGGCTGTGCCGTTGCGCCGCGCACCCATCGGCCAGACCGGCCGGCGCCACGTCGTGTCGGCCCGGATGTGCTTTTCGATCGCATCGGCGTCCATGCCTGCGAAATAGTCCCACTTCTTGTTGTATTCGCGGACATGCTCGAGGCAGAACCAGCGATATTCGTCGAGCTTGTCGCGCGCGCGGGGCGCGCGGAACTCACCTTGGAGGCGGCAGCCCGGCGCCTCGCACACCCGCAGATGCGGTTGCGCGCCATCGGTCGCCGTCAGGGGTTTGGCTCGCCGTCGAGGCATTCGGCTAATATGTGTTCAACGATGTTGGCCGGCAAGAGAGGCGAGCGATGGGCAAGGTAGCGATGGCGATTGACAGCAAGCTCAGGACGGCGTTCGCGCCGTCGCGGCTCGCGATCGAGGACGAGTCCTCGCGCCACCATGGCCATGCCGGATGGCGGGAAGGCGGCGAGACGCATTTCAAGGTCGAGATCGTGTCGGCGGCGTTCGAAGGCCAGAGCCGAGTAGCGCGCCAGCGACAAGTCTACACGGCACTCAAGGCCGAGCTCGACGCAGGCCTGCACGCCTTGGCGTTGACGACGCTCACGCCCGCCGAAGACGCAGCCCGCCGCTAGCCTTCCATCTCGATGTTCTTGCCGGCCGCTGCGGCGCGCACGGCTTCGGCGTCGGGCCCTGTATAGAAATCGGGCGCCCAGCGCTTCACGACCTCGCCATCCGCCGCCCAGGCGTGGCAAGTGTCGACGACATAGGGCTTGCGCCGTGGCTTGGCCGGGGCGTCCACGGCTGTCGGCTTCGGCAGGTTCCCGCTCTTCGCACGATGCTCACGATTTAGCTCGCTCGCCTTCTTCGAGGACACGGTCTGGAAGGCGGTCGTAGCGACCGGGCCGAGAAGCTCGACGATGTGCGTGCAGCCGTGCACGCCGCCCAGGCGCGCGCGGACCTCGCGATGGAAGCCGCCGCCGATCCTGAGGCCGATCAGTTTCTTGAAGTCGGGCGTGATGTCGCCGCACATCCGGTAGGGCGACTTGTCGGTCACCGCCTCGACGTCGACGATGGTGAACTTGTGGTCGAGTGTCAGCCGTATCGACATGTCGTGGACGTAGTCGCCGGGCTTCAGCGGGCCGCGCCATTCGTTGGCGTGCTCGTAGGATTTTTCGTCGGTGATGCGGCCTTCGATGTCCCACAGGCCGTCCTCGCGGAAGAAGCCCTGGCAGGTCACGCGGCGCGTATGAAGGTGCTGGCGCCCGACCGGCGGCGGAAGCGGCATGGTCGTTCCTATGGCTGGCAGATGATGGTCAGTTGGCCGTCTGTATGGCGGTGGGCGGCACGATGCGCAACTCGGCGATGCGTGTGCCCTCGCGCTTCAAAATCTCGAAGCGGAAACCGTAAAATGCATACACTTGGCCCACTTCCGGGATGCGACGCGCCTCGTGCAACACCAGTCCGGCGATCGTCGTGGCGACCCCCTCCGGCAGGGCCCAGCCGAACTCGCGGTTGAGGTCGCGGATCGGCACGTCGCCCCGGCTGACCAGGCTTCCGTCGTCGCGCCGGGTCACGCCGCGGCGGATGGCGTCGTGCTCATCCTCGATGTCGCCCACGATCTCCTCGATGATGTCCTCGAGGGTGACGATACCGCGTAGCGCGCCGTACTCGTCGACGACGATGGCGAAATGCTCGTGGCGCGCGCGAAACGCCTCGAGCTGGTCGAACAGCACCGTCGATTCCGGAATGAACCAGGGCGGCGTCATGACCCCGTCGATCTTGACGGCATCGGGGTCGCCCGCAGCCTTGACTGCGCGGAACAGGTCCTTGGCATGGACGACGCCGACGATGTTGTCGGCCTCGCCCCGGTAAAGCGGGATGCGCGTGTAAGGCGCGGCCAGCATCTGTGCCACGATGGCCGCAGTCGGCTGGTCGGCGTCGATCAGGACCACGTTGCCGCGATGGGTCATGACGTCGCCCACGTTGCGGTCGCCGAGGTCGAGCACCGAACGCAGCATCGCCTTCTCGACGGGAGCCGCCTCGTTGGCGCGGTCCTCGCCGTGCAATTCGATGGCGCCGCGCAGCAGGTCGGCGTGTTCCCCTGCGTCGTGCCCCCGGTCGGTGCGCACCCGCATCAAGCGCAGGAAGAAGCGCGACACCGCCGCCACGCCGCGGGCCAGGGGGCCAAGGATCGTCAATGTGACGACGATCGACGGCGCCAGCATGAGCGCGACGCGATCGGCGCGCAGCAACGCCCATGTCTTGGGCATGACCTCGGCGAAGATCACCACCAGCACGCCGATCGCCACGGTGGCATAGACGATGCCCGCCGCGCCGAACAAGTCGGTGAGGACCGCGGTGGTCAGCGAGGCCGAGAATATGTTGACCACGTTGTTGCCCAGCAGCACGGCGCTGACGGTCTCGTCTTTCCGGTCGAGCAGGGTGTTGACCATCGCCGCCCGCTTGCTGCCCTGCTGGGTGAGCCGGTGCATGCGCGGCCGCGATGCGCCGGTGATCGCCGTCTCCGCCGCCGACAGATATGCGGCCAGCAGCAGACAGAGCAATACCAGCGGCCCGGCAACGCCGAGTGGCAGGTCCAGATTGAGATCGCCTTCCATATGGGATCAGGCCGCGATGGCCTCGTCGAGGAGATCGCGCAAGCTCCTCTCGTCGACATCGCGAGTCACGAAGGCTTTGCCGATGCCGCGCGCCAGCACGAAGGTGAGCTTGCCGGCTTCGGCCTTCTTGTCGCCGCGCATGTGCTCGACCAGCTTCGCCGCATCCCATGTGCGCCTGTTGTCGCCTCCGATGGTGCGCAGGCGAACGGGCAGGCCGATCGCGCCGAGATGTCGTCGCACGCGCTCGGCGTCCGGCTTCGGGCAGAGGCCGATCCGCGCCGAGAGATCGAAGGCCATCGCCATGCCGGCGCCGACGGCCTCGCCGTGCAGCAGGTTGCTGCCGAAGCCGGTTTCCGCCTCCAGCGCATGGCCGAACGTATGTCCGAGGTTGAGCAGCGCACGTAGATCCGTTGTCTCGCGTTCGTCGGCAGCCACAATGCGCGCTTTGGAGAGGCAGCTCCGCTCGATGGCGTAGGTACGCGCCGCCGGATCACCCGATAGGACGGCGGCGCCGTTCTTCTCGCACCATTCCCAGAAGGCCAGATCGTCGATCAGCCCGTACTTCGCGACCTCGGCATAGCCTGCCAGCAGCTCACGCCGCGGTAGCGTGTCGAGCACCGTCGTGTCGGCCAGTACCAGCCGGGGTTGGTAAAACGCACCGATCAGGTTCTTGCCGTGGCGTGTGTTGATGCCGGTCTTGCCGCCCACCGAGGAGTCGACCTGTGCCAGCAGCGTCGTCGGGATCTGGATGAAGTCGACCCCGCGTAGCAGCACGGCGGCGGCGAAGCCCGTGAGGTCGCCCACGACTCCGCCGCCCAGCGCGACCAGGGTCGTCTTGCGGTCGGGGCGGCGATCCAGCAGCTCGTTCATCAGCCGGCCGAAGCCCGAGAACTCTTTGCTGCTTTCGCCGGCAGGGACGGCGACGGAGTCGGCTCTGATGCCCGCCTTCGCGAACGAGGCGGCGAGCCGGTCACCGTAGAGTGGAGCCACCGTCTCATCGCTGACTACGGTGACGCGCGGCGCGGCGAGCAGCGGCTTGGCGAGTTCGCCGGCGCGGTCGATCAGTCCGGGCCCGATCACGATGTCGTAGGCACGGCCAGCGAGATCGACGCGGATCGTGCGGGACCTGCTCATGCCGGGGTCCTTGCTGCATGCGAGCCGAGGTAGGCGCGAAGCGCTTCGATGACTTCCTCGGTGGTCTTGTCGGCCGGTTGGGCCGTCGAGTCGACCACGATGTCGGCCTCAGCATAGATGGGATAGCGCTGCTGCATCAGTCGGTCGAGAATTTCTCGCGGATCGCCTTGGCGCAGCAGTGGGCGGTGGGCGCGTTTCTTCACGCGCTCGAACAGCACGTCGAGCTCAGCGCGCAACCATACTGTCAGTGCCTTGGCGCGCATCAGCGCGCGCGTCTCCGGATCCATATAGGCACCGCCGCCGGTCGAGAGAACCCGCGGCGTCTCGTCGAGCAGCCGGGCGATCACCCGTCGCTCGCCGGCGCGGAACTCTTGCTCGCCGTACTTCTCGAAGAATTCCGCGATGCTGCAGCCCGCCGCGCGCTCGATCTCGTCATCTGCATCGACGAATGGCAGGCCGAGCCGCAGTGCCAGCCGCTTGCCGATGGCACTCTTGCCCGCGCCCATCAGGCCGACGAGGGCCACGGTGCGCGGCAGCGACAGGGGGGGAGAAACGTCCATAGTGAGCTGCACCCATGCATGTCGCCCATATTGCCAGCCGTTTCAAGCGACCGGCATGGCGCATGCGCGGCGATTGCCGCCCACACGGCATCCGGTTAGGTTGCCCGCGCCGTGCCCCTGTTCCGTTCCAGAAACCGATTCAGCGTGCCCACCTTGCGCCTCGGCCCGGTGGCAGTGGTTGCAGCCGTCTGCCTCGTAGTCGCCGGCTTGGTGGCGCTGGCGATCATCGAACCACGTCCGCCGCTCCGGCATTTCGAGGTTCCGGTGCCCAATGAGCGTTTTGCGCGCTAGCTGCAGCGTTCTGGCGGCGGCATTGGCTGTCGTTGCGTCTCCGCTGTGCGCCCAGACCAAGGTGCCCAACTTCGACGGCCGGACCACGGGCTTTCTCAGCCAGCAAAACGGCGGCATGCCGGTCGACGCCTGGAGCGGTACGTCGCTCGCTACGGCCAAGGGTCTGGTTTCGGCGCTTCAGCCCACACCGCGCAGCCGCGCACTGCGCGACCTGCAGTTCAAGGTGATGGTGAGCGCGCTGAGGCCACCGCCGCCCGACGGCAGCCCGCCGCCCAGCCTGTTCGCGCTCGAGGTCGAGAAGCTCGCGGCGATGGGCGAGGCCGAGAGCCTGAACGAGATGGTGCGCGGCGCCGGCGGCTACTCCGATCCGGTTGTAGCGGCTGCGACCGTGAATGCGCTGATGTTGTCGGGCGACAAGGAGACGGCCTGCGCCATCGCCCGCAGCCACCCGCTGCAGCAGCCGTTCGCACTCCGGGTCGAGATCGCCTGCAAGCTGGTCGCGGGAGACAATGCCGGCGCGCTGGCTGCCGCCGTTCCCCTCCGGACGGCCGATCCGGCCTTCGCCAAGCTGGTAGAGATCGCCGCCGGCGGCCTGCCGCCGAACGCCACGCCGCCCACGCAGCTCGACGGGCCGGCGATGGTGATGCTCGATCTCGCCTACGTGCAGCCGCCGGCCAGCATCCTGCGCACGACGCAGCCGTCGATGATCCGCTCGCTGGTCGCGCACCGCACGTTGCCGATGCCGACGCGCCTCGAGGCCGCCGAACGCGGCGAAGCGCTGGCCATCATCGACGCCTCGCGGCTCGGCGACCTTTATATCGAGGCGGCGCGCGGCCGCGTGAACCTGCCGGCGCCCATGGCGCGCCGGGCCCGCCTGGCCGCCTCGGCGCGCGCCGCGCAGAGTCCGCAACAGCTCATGAGCTCGATCGCCGCGGTCTACGGTGACGAGAAGGGTGGTGCCCTGTTTCCGACGGTGGCGCGCGCCAGTGCGCTCGCGCTGATCAACCTGCCGGCCAAGCCCGAGTACGCCAATGTGGCGCAGGAGGCGATGCGCGGCTTCCTTCTGCTCGGCGACAAGGCGCAGGCCAGGGCATGGACGAAGCTGGCGCTGACGGCTGCCTACAACAACGCCCGCGCCATGCAGGCGCTCGACCGGCTGATGCCGCTTGTCGCCATCGCCGGCATCGACGATCCCAGGCGCCTTCCGCCGGAGGAAGTGAATCGCTGGTACGAGGTCATCCGCCAGGAGGACGCCGCGAAGGCGGCGTTGCGCGGCAACCTGATGCTGGAACTGTTCCGCGCCACCGGCATCGATGTCCCTCCTGGCACGACCGCCTTGCCGGAAGCGCCGCCGGCCAATGCGCGCCTCGTCTCGCCGCCGGCCTCGACGATGCAGGCGCTGCAGGCCGCCGCGAGCGGACGTCGTCGCGCCGAAACCGCGTTGCTCGCCGCGCTCGCGACCGGCGAGACGCCGCTCGTCGAACTGCACCCGGCCGCGGTGGGCACCATCGTGCGGGCCCTGCGCCAGGCCGGCGAGGATCATACGGCCCGGCTGTTCGCGGTCGAGGTCGCGATCGCGCACGGCCTATGACCCGCAAGCCTGCCCGCGATCTCAGCCGCGAAGCCGAGTCCTTCATCGAGATGCTGCGCGCCGAACGGGGAGCGTCGCGCAATACCGAGCTCGCCTATGGCGCCGACCTGAAGGACCTCGAGGCGTTCCTCTCGCGCCGCAAGCAATCGCCCGCGACCGCCGATGCGACCGCGCTCCGTGCCTACCTGAAGTCGCTCGACTATGTCGGCATGACGCCGCGCACGGTGGCGCGTCGGCTCTCGGTGATGCGCCAGTTCTTCCGCTTCCTGCTGGCCGAGCGGATGCGCGAGGACGATCCGGCGAGCACACTCGATTCGCCCAAGCTCGGACGGCCGCTGCCCAAGGTTCTGTCGCGCGACGAGGTCGATCGGCTGATCGATGCAGCGCGCGCCAAGGACGAAACCGACGGCGGGCGCATGGCGACGCTGCTCGAGATCCTCTACGCGGCGGGCCTGCGCGTGTCGGAGCTGGTGGCCCTGCCGCTTTCCGCCGTCGAGCGCGATCCGTCGATGCTGATGGTGCGCGGCAAGGGCGACAAGGAACGCCTGGTGCCGCTGTCGGATCCGGCGCGCGTGGCGATCGCGGCGTGGCTGCACATGCGCGGCGCGGCGTTGGGGGAGGGCGAGACGTCGCGCTTCCTCTTCCCCTCGCGCGGCCGCACCGGCCATCTCACGCGTCAGCGCTTCGCCCAGCTTCTCAAGGAAGCGGCCCTCGGCGCCGGCATCGATCCGGCGCGCGTGTCGCCGCACGTGCTGCGCCACGCCTTCGCCAGCCATCTGCTGGAAGGCGGCGCCGACCTGCGTTCGGTGCAAATGATGCTGGGCCATGCAGATATCGCCACGACCCAGATCTACACGCATGTGCTCGACGAGAAGCTGCGATCGCTGGTCCAAGACAAGCATCCGCTGGCGCGCCGCAAGCGCCGTCCGGCGGGCGGTTGACAGGATTCCGCGACCGGGCGACACCTGATCTTCAATGACGACTTATCTCGACTTCGAGAAGCCGATCGCCGAGCTGGAGAGCAAGATCGCCGAACTGCGGCACTTGCCCAATTCGGGCGACGTCGACATCGCCGAGGAAGTCATGCGCCTTCAGGACAAGGTGCAGAAGCAGATTCGCGCGACCTACGCCAGGCTGACGCCGTGGCAGCGCGTACAGGTCGCCCGCCATGCCGAGCGCCCGCACGCCCAAGGCTATATCGACCGCCTGATCACCGACTATACGCCGTTGGCCGGCGACCGCGCCTTCGCCGAGGACGCGGCCATCGTCGGCGGCCTCGGCCGGCTGCAGGGACGCAGCGTCGTCGTGCTGGGGCAGGAGAAGGGCGACGACACGGAATCCCGCCTTAAGCACAATTTTGGGATGATGCGGCCAGAGGGCTACCGCAAGGCGCAGCGCCTGATGAAGCTCGCGGACCGCTTCAAGCTGCCGGTCGTCACCTTCGTCGACACGCCGGGCGCCTATCCGGGCATCGACGCCGAGGCGCGCGGCCAGGCTGAGGCGGTGGCGAGCTCGATCGATACTTGCCTCGCGATCGGCGTGCCGCTGGTCAGCGTGGTGATCGGCGAGGGCGGCTCCGGCGGCGCGCTGGCGATCGCCTCGGCCGACCGCGTCTACATGCTCGAGAACTCGGTCTACTCGGTCATCACGCCGGAGGGCTGTGCCTCGATCCTATGGCGCTCCAACGCCAACGCGCAGGAAGCCGCCGAAGCGATGAAGGTGACGGCAGCCGATCTCAAGAAGCTCGAGATCATCGACGATGTGATCCCCGAGCCGATGGGCGGCGCCCATCGCGCGCCCGACGAGGCGATTGACCTCGTGGGCAAGGTCGTCGCCGAGGCGCTGGCCGATCTTTCGAAGCTCGATCCCGACACCTTGCGCGAGCGTCGCCAGGAGAAGTTCCTGGAGATGGGCAAGAAGGGTCTCTGACGCCTTTGCCGCTGCGTCTCAGCGTTCTCGACCAGTCGCCGATCAGGAAGGGCGGCACGCCGGCCGACGCCGTGCGTGAGACGCTGGAGTTGGCGCAGCTCTGCGACCGCCTGGGCTACGAACGCTATTGGCTCGCCGAGCATCACAGCAGCGAGGCGCTGGCCGGCTCGACGCCCGAGGTGCTGATCACGCGCGTCGCGGGACTCACCGAACGCATCAAGGTCGGCTCGGGCGGCGTGATGCTGCCGCACTATAGTGCCTATAAGGTCGCCGAGAACTTTCGTATGCTGGAGACGCTGTTCCCCGGCCGCATCGACCTCGGCATCGGCCGCGCCCCGGGCAGCGACCAGCACACGATGCGCATCCTGGCCGACGGCAAGCCCAACTGGAGCAACGCCGACAAGTATCCCTACCAGGTGCGCGATCTCGTGGCCTGGCTGCACGATGCACTGCCCGACAACCACGAGGGCCGCGGCGTCACCGCCCAGCCGGTCGGTCCCTCGGCGCCCGATGTGTGGCTGCTGGGATCGAGCGACGACAGCGCCGCGCTCGCGGCGCACTTCGGCCTGCCGTTCTGCTTCGCGCACTTCATCAATCCCGACGGTGGCGACGGCGTCACGCGCGCCTACCGCGCCCACTTCAAGCCGTCGTCGCTCCACCCTAGGCCCGTGCCGATGATGGCGATCTCCGTGCTCTGCGCAGAGACCGACGAGGAGGCCGACCTGCTGTCGCGCAGCCGCGAGGTCTGGGCGATGCGCCTGCGCACCTTGGGCAATCCCGGCCCCGTGCCGTCGACCGAGGAGGCGCTGGAGGCTGCCAAGCAACCTGGCGCCGAGCGCTGGATGCCGGTGCTGCGACGGCGTTCCGTCGTCGGCTCCCCCAAGACCGTTCGCGCCGGCCTCGAGCGCCATGCGGCGAACTACGAGGTCGAGGAGATCATGGCCGTCACGATCTGCTACGACTTCGCCGCGCGCAAACGCTCCTACGAGCTGCTCGCCGAAGAGTTCGGACTCGTCGCTTCCTGATTTCCACCGGCCGTCGGCTTCCATGACGGCCGGGCGAGCGTCTCGGCGAAATTCGTGAACATGAGATTGAACGAGATGCTGATGCGCTCGGTCGTGCCGTCGTTCGACGGGACGTGGTGCCTCAGCCAGGAGGGAAAGAGCACCATGCGGCCGGGCAGGGTCTGCGAGACCGCGGCATTGGCGGTGACGCGGCTGTGCTTGCCGATCCTGGGCATGATCATGACCGGCCGCGGATCCTGGAAGACGATCTGCGAACCGGCTTCCGGCATGGCAACGTAGTAGACGCCGCTCAGGAAGTTGTTCGGGTGATTGTGGGTGGGATGGTAGGTGCCGGGCGGATTCACGTTGGCCCAGCAACCCGTGATCATCATCGGGCACTGCTCGACCTGCAGGTATTTAGCGACGCTGTGGGCCGCCTTCTCGACCAGCCTGGTGAAGTCGGCGAAGGCCGGTCGCGTGTGCAGGTCCTGCGGCGTCTGCCAGTTGCTGCCGGTCGGCACCTTGGGTCGCGGCGAGATGATCTTCTCGATCTCGGCCTTGAGCTTGCCGTTGAGGGAGGCCGCCTCCGCCGTGCCGAGTTGAAGCACCCAGAGCGGCGTAGGGAACAGCTCTTCGATTTCCTGCTTTACTATCATGTCGAGCGAATCGCAGCCATGATGGCTGCAGCAGCGGCCTTGGGCCGTGCCCGCACATCTCCCATCTTTTCTAGCCCCTGTTACGCACCGTCGTCTTTGTTACAGACAGTATGCGCTTCAGAGGAGGCTTCCGTCCATCGAAATGCACAAGCCCTGAGATTGTTCCGGCATTAGAGGCCGGAGATCGGGAAGCCACGGCCTCTGCCGTTGTGCGGACGGCGGTTCGAGATGAAATCGCGCGCCTCGTCCGACTTGCCGTCGCGCACCATCGCGGCCGTTACGACGTATTCCAGCAGGTCGCGCTGGGCGCGACTGCCGCCTAGCCGCTCGTGCGTATCGAGCAGCGGCCGGATGGCGCCGATCGCATGCTGCCAATTGCCGGCGGCGAAGGCGGTGAAGCCCTGCGCCATCGGCGGCAGCAGGTCGGCCGTCGCGCCGCGCGGGCTCTCGGCGAACTTGGCGAGTGGCTCGCCGTCGCCCGCCATGGCGTAGGCGAGGGCTGTGTGCATGTCGACGAAGCCGAGGCCCGACCGGCTGAACCACTTGGTGGCGTAGTCGGCGATCTCGCGCCAACGCTCGGCCTGACGCGGCTCTCCCGCCAGCTCGGCACGCAACAGGAAGGCCGGGCAGTCGGTGGCGACGTTGATCTGCGGTCCCCAGGCGGCGCCCGGCCGCAGCGCGTCGTCGTAGATGCGCCAGGCGTCGGCGTGCTTGCCCGTCTCCATCGACCACAGCGCGAGATGCCAGGAGTTGTGGCAATGCATCAGCCCGTCGCGCGGATAGTCCTTCATCCAGTCCGTGAGATAGGCGAGGCCGGCCTCGCGTTCGCCGATCTCGTAGAAGAGGTGGCCGTAGATGTGGGCGGCATGGGCGCTCTTGGGGTAGTCGGCGAGAGCGGTCTCGATGTTGCGGCGGCCCTCGTCGAACAGGCCGAGCTCGATCTGTGCGAAGGCGAGCTGGGTGCGATACCACCAGTCGCTTCCGTAGTGCGTCTCGAGCGGCGCCAGGATCGCAAGCTGATCCTCCTCCCGGCCGACCTTGCCGGAGAAGCCGATCAGGCCGAACACGCTGGTCGCCGGCGCGAGCGCCATGGCGTCCCGCGGCCAGCTCTTCATGTGCTCGCGAATGGCATCCAATGCCGCGGCGCCCTGGCCGGTCAGGATCTTCTCGAAGATCGCGATCTGGCTCTGCTCGCGCGGGCTGGCGCCCGGCGCCAGCTCCTTGGCTCGGGCGAGCGGCGCCTTGGCCTCGTGGCCGCGACCGAGGAGCTGCTTGGAGCGGGCGAGCGAGATGTGGCCGAGCGCGAAGCCGTCGTCGGCCTCGACCGCCTTCTGGAACTCGACGTCCATGCCGGGCGTCGCCGACATCAGGCTGTCCATGCCCGCCTGATAGGCGTCACGGGCCGCGGCGGACTGCGTGCCGAGTTCGTTGCCGTAGCGATCCTTCATGGTCATTTCTTGTTTTCTCCGGCCGTCGGGTCCCACATCGGCGAGGCCATGGTCTCGCTGAAGTTCTTGAACATCAGGTTGAACGAGATGCTGATGCGCTCGCTCTGCCCGTCGTTGGCCGGCACGGTGTGCTTCAGCCACGACGGGAACATCACCAGCCGGCCCTCCTTGCTCTGGGCGTTGGCGCCGTTGGCGGTGAGCCGCGTGTACTGCCTGGGCTTGGGCATGATCATCGAGGCCTGGCCGCGCGGGTCCTGAAACAGGATCTGCGAGCCCGCCTGCGGGATCGCCACGTAGTAGACGCCGCTCAGGTAGTTGTTCGGATGATGGTGCATCGGGTGGTAGGCGCCCGGCGGATTGACGTTGGCCCAGCAGCCGGTGATCGCCATCGGATATTGGTCGACATGCAGGAAGCGCGCGACGCCGCGCGCGGCCGTCTCGACGAGCTTCACGAACTCGGCGAAGGCCGGCCGGGTGTGCAGGTCCTGCGGCGTCTGCCAGTTGCTGCCGGCGGGAAGGGCGGGGCGCGGCGCGATCAGCCGCTCGATCTCGGCCTTCAGTTTCGCATTGAGGCTCGCGGCGGCGGCCGGCTGGAGGTCCACGATCCATATCGGAGTCGGGAACAGCTCCTGCACTTCCTGCTTCTCGATCATGCCTGCCATAATATCCGGCGATTGCCCGGATGTCCGTTCGGTGGTCCAATCGCGACACAATGTCAGGCTAGGCGGAAAACGACCCATGCCCATCTCCATCCATCCGGTAACTTCCGACTTCGTGGCCGAAGTGGCCGACGTCGCGCTGGGTAGGCCGCTCGCGGCCGAGGACCTCGCGGCGATCCGCGCCGCCTTCACCAAGTATGCCGTGCTGGTCTTCCCCGACCAGGAGTTCGACGACGACAGCCAGCTCGACTTTGCGCGCAACTTCGGACCGCTCGAGACGACTGTCTTCAAGGCGCGCAAGGACCACAAGCTGCGCCTGCACGAGAACATGGCCGATGTCGGCAACCTCGACGCCGAGAACCGCATCCTCAAGACCGACGACCGCCAGCGGCTCTACAATCTCGGCAACCGGCTCTGGCATACCGATTCCTCGTTCAAGCGCCTGCCGGCCTACTGCTCGATGCTGCATGCCCGAACGATTCCGCCGATCGGCGGGCATACCGAGTTCGCCGACATGCGCGCGGCCTACGATGCGCTGCCGGAGAAGACCAAGCAGCGGATCGCGGGCCTCGTCGCCGAGCATTCGATCATGCATTCGCGCGCCAAGCTGGGCTTCGCCGACTTCGACGAGGGCGAGCGCGAGGCTTTCAAGCCGGTGCCGCAGGTGCTGGTCCGCCGGCTCCAGGATTCCGGCCG
>CAYRBQ010000045.1:13316-13535 GCA_964422305.1 uncultured Reyranella sp.
CTACATCGCGAGCCACATCGGCGCGATCCGCGGCATGCCGGATGCCGAGGCCAAGGCGCTGGTCGAGGAGCTGACGGCCCACGCCACGCAGCGCCAGTTCGTGCACGCGCACCGCTGGCGGGTGAAGGACCTGGTGATCTGGGACGATCGCTGCACCATGCATCGCGGCATGGAGTTCGACGACCAGCGCTATGCCCGCGACATGCGCCGTGCCACCGT
>CAYRBQ010000046.1:0-12567 GCA_964422305.1 uncultured Reyranella sp.
GGCGGTGCCGGAGGCAGCGATGCAGGCGTCTCCCGACACGCAGCCGCCGCTCGCCCCGCGAGGCGGGTCGCCCTACAACCCGGTCGTCACGCTCAACGGCTGGACCCTGCCGTGGCGCGAGCGGAACGGTTGGAAAGAGTTCCACCTGATTGCAGAGCCGGTGGTCAGAGAAATCGCCCCCGGCATGAAGGCCAATCTCTGGGGCTACAACGGGCAGAGCCCGGGGCCGACCATCGAGTGCGTGGAGGGTGACAAGGTCCGCGTCTTCGTGACCAACCGGCTTCCCGAACACACCACCATCCACTGGCACGGAATCCTGCTGCCGAACGGGATGGACGGCGTCGGCGGGTTGACCCAACCGCACATTCCGTCGGGCAAGACTTTCGTCTACGAGTTCGCGATGAAGAAGAGCGGGACCTTCATGTACCACCCGCACGCCGACGAGATGGTGCAGATGGCGATGGGCATGATGGGCTTCTTCGTCGTCCATCCGCGCGATCCCGCGCTGCACCGCGTCGATCGCGACTTCGTCTTCCTGCTCAACGCCTACGATATCGAGCCGGGCAACTACGTGCCCAAGGTCGCCGAGATGCTGAACTTCAACATCTGGTCGTGGAACAGCCGCGTCTTCCCCGGCATCGATCCGCTGGTGATCGCCAAGGGCGACCGCGTGCGGGTGCGGGTGGGCAATCTCACCATGACCAACCATCCGATCCACATGCACGGCTACGACTTCGAGGTGACCTGCACGGATGGTGGCTGGGTGCGGCCCGAGGCGCGCTGGCCCGAGGTCACGATCGATATCCCGGTGGGCGCCATGCGCGCCTACGAGTTCGATGCGATCTATCCCGGCGACTGGGCGATCCACTGCCACAAGTCGCACCACACGATGAACGCGATGGGCCACGACCTCCGCACCTTCATCGGCGTCGACAAGAAGCAGTTCGCCAAGCAGATGAAGCGCCTGGTGCCCGACTACATGCCGATGGGCAGTGCCGGCATGGCGGACATGGGCGAGATGGAGATGCAGCTCCCCGATAACACGCTGCCGATGATGACCGGCTTCGCGCAGTTCGGTGCCGTCGAGATGGGCGGCATGTTCTCGGTGGTGAAGGTGCGCGAGGGGCTGGCTTCCGGGGATTACAAGGATCCCGGCTGGTACCAGAACCCGCCCGGCACCGTGGCCTGGGAGTGGAAGGGGCCGAAGCCCGAAGCCACCCGCGCGGCCACCCCCACGCCGGCGGTGAAGCCCGGCAGCGCGCCGGCGCGCGTCGTCAAGCCGTCGCCGCACGGCTCGCACAAATAGTTCAACCAAGGAGGCAATCGTGAAAGCCAGAACGCTACTCGCTGCGTCAATCGCCGCCGTGCTGCTTACCGGCGCGGCCATCGCCGCCCCCGGACACTAGCCGGGTGAAGGCCACTCGCATGCCGACGAGACCGCCTACGGCAAGCCGGGCGACCCGAAGAAGCCCGCGCGCATCGTCCAGATCGTCTTCCGCGAGGAGGACGGGAAGATGCTGTTCCTGCCCGACAGGCTGAAGTTCCGAAAGGGCGAGCAGGTCCGCTTCCAGCTCCGCAACAACGGCGCCATCGACCACGAGTTCGTCGTCGGCACTGTCGAGGAGAACCTGAAGCACATGAAGGAGATGGAGAAGAATCCGGACATGGAGCACGACGACCCGAATGCCAAACGGCTGAAGCCCAAGGCGACAGGCGAGATCCTCTGGCAGTTCACCAAGGCCGGCACCTTCGACTTCTCCTGCCTGATTCCCGGTCATCGCCAGGCCGGCATGTTCGGCACGATCGTCGTCGAGTGATCCAGCACAAACCCAGGAGCATCAGATGTACAAGAAGTTCGTAACCATCGCACTCGCGTCGGTCCTGTTGTCGGTTCCGGCATGGGCCGACGGCAACATGGTGAAGGCCGAGGTCCTCAAGGTGGACAAGTCCGCCGGCAAGATCACGCTCAAGCACGGTCCCATCAAGAACCTCGATATGGACGCCATGACGATGGTGTTCCGCGTGGCCGATCCCACCATGCTCGACAAGGTGAAGGAAGGCGACCGCATCGAGATCGAGGCCGCCCGTGTGAACGGTGCCATCACGGTCACCAAGATCGGCAAGCACTGACGGCGTCGCGATGAAACGCCAGGTGGTGGCGGGAGCCATCGCTAGCATGGCCGCCTTCTGCGGTGTCGGAGGGTCGTCGGCAGTCGCCGACGACCGCGAGCTGCAGGCGATACTCGTCAAGCAAGGTTGTGTTGCGGGCAATATCAGCCAGACCGAGCTGTCGCCCTTGGTCACCGTATATGAGGTGACCTGCCGCAGATCGGGTCGGATGCTGACCATCGTTTGCGTGGACGCTGACTGTCGACTGCAGCCCAAGCTTCGGCCGGAAGAAGAAGGCGCACTCGTGAGGCAGCCGATCCATGTCTAAGCGATTGTTCGCCGCGTCGCGCGCCGGATGGCGCGAGATCGGATTTGCGGGTGCATTGCTCGCCATTTTTCTCGCCGCGGGTGCGTTTGCGCTGCTCCGGGACCGACCCGTCCGGATCGATCCCGGCGACGCTCAACAGGTGGCGCTCGGTAAGCGGCTCTATGCTACGGCGTGTGCGAGCTGCCACGGCGCCTCTCTTGAGGGACAGCCGAATTGGCAGCGGCGCCTTCCCAATGGCCGGCTTCCCGCTCCTCCACACGACGCAAGCGGACATACCTGGCACCATTCCGACGCCTTCCTCATGCGCGTCACCTTGCTCGGTCCGGCCGCCTATGCGGAAGGATACCTGACGGATATGCCGGCTTTCCGGGACACGCTCTCCGAGCGGGAGGTTGCGGCCATCCTTGCCTACATCAAGAGCGAATGGCCTGCAGACATCAGGGTCCGGCAGAATCGCCTTAACGTCGGACGATGACCGCCGATGCACCCGCACTGCACTGTCCGGAGCTGAAGATCGGCTTCTTTCTGCCATTCTTGCGGTGCTAGTCTCCCCTCGTGGCCATGTACCCAGTCCTCGCCCGCTTTCTCTCGGCCATCGCCCTGTGCGCAATGCTGGGCGCGCCGTTTGCGCGCGACGCTGCGGCCTCGATCGTCCCGGGTCTTCAGATGATTTCGTCCCCTGCGGCGACCGCTGAAACCGCCATGGACGAGATGCCGTGCTGTCCGGATATGACGGCCGAGCGCGACTGCTCGAAGACCTGCGTGCTCATGGCGGTGTGCGCCACCTCCCTGATGTACATGGCGGCGATCGGCGTGATCGAGGCCACTCATGTGCTGGTCTCGAGAGAGCGTCCGCCCGGAATGTCGCCGCTCGCGGGGCGGCACGATCTTCCGGCTCCAAGGCCTCCCAACTCCGACATCTGAAGCCCGGCCTCGTGCCGGTCGTAACGCGGCGTGGAGACGTCGCGTCCTGCTTCAGCGCCGTAGCGGTTCATCGCGCGATGGCGAGAACGGAGTTTCCATATGTCTATTGGCATCAAGTGGACCGCTGCCGCGGTCCTCGCAGTATTCTCATTCACTGCCGCGACCACGAAGGCCCGCGCGGATGTACGGGACTATGAGTTCCAGCTCGTTCATCACGAGCTCCGCCAGGGGGACGCGACCGAGATCAGCGTTCGGTTGGTCAGGAAGTCGACAGGCGAGCCCGTCCGGGACGCGGTGATCTTTGCACGGCGGGTCGACATGTCGCCCGACGGCATGCCGACCATGCAGGCGCCGCTGAAGCCGGCGGTGTCAACCACGGCTGGCGTCTATCGCTTCTCGACGCGCCTGGAAATGGAGGGCGGCTGGCAGCTCTCGCTCGCCGCGAAGGTCCAGGGCGAGGAAGGCACTGTTATGGGCAAGCTGCTCCTCAAGGTGCTGCCGTGACGCGCCGATGGGGCTTTCTTCTGGCTGCTGTCGCGGTCCTCGCTGCCGGAGCCGGAGGGTTCTTTGCCAGAGGGTTGGGACCGGTGGAGAGGCCGGGGGTTGGCGAGAAGCCTGGATCGGTATCAGAGGCGATTCTTTATTTTCGCGATCCCGACAACAAGCCGCGTTACTCGGCCACGCCGATGACCACGCCCGATGGTCGGCCGTATCGCGCCGTCGTAGCCAGCGAAGAGCCTCTGGTAGGCCAGATCACACCGGAGCAGAAGTCCGCGGGGCCAACGGTACGACGTATCGTGCATTACCGGCACCCCATGGGCCTTCCGGACGTGTCGCCCACGCCCAAGAAAGACTCCATGGGTATGGACTACATCGCCGTCTATGAAGGCGAAGATGACGACTCGGGCGCTGTCCGCATTAGTCCGGCGAAGATTCAGCGGATCGGTGTAGCCACCGAGCCGGCGGCCGAGAGAGTGTTGGCGCCGGTGGTGAGGGCGCCTGGGACCATCCAGCTGGACGAACGCCGGATTTCGGTCATTTCTCTCCGCACCGAAGCCTTCGTCGAGAAGGTCGAGGATGTGACGACCGGTTCCGAGGTGCGTCGGCATCAGCCGCTCATGCGCCTGTACAGCCCGGTGATCAGCGGTGCGGCCGCCGAGTACGCAGCCGTCGCAGCGGGCGGTCGTGAGGCAGGGCGGGGATCGCGTCAGAAGCTCGCCAACATGCTGGTGCCCGACGATGTGATCGCGGAGATCGAAAGCAGCAAGCGAGCGCCGATTTCCCTGACGTGGACAGCGCCCCGTGACGGCGTCGTTCTCGAGCGCAACGTCGTCGATGGGATGAGGGTCAACCCAGGTGACGTCCTGTTCCGGATCGCCGATCACTCCGTGGTTTGGGCGCTGGTCGACGTGCCCGAGTCCCATCTCGCGCGGTTGGTGCCGGGGCAGCGGGTGCGCGTCGCCGCCCGGGCATTCCCGGGCCGGGCGTTCGGCGGCACGGTCGACCTCGTCTATCCCAAAATCGATGCCGCTACGCGCTCCGCGCGCGTGCGAATTGAGCTGCCCAATCCCGATTATGCGCTACGCCCCGACATGTACGTTGTCGCCGAGATCGATACCGGCACCGGCAAAGCACGCGTAACGGTTCCAGAAAGCGCGGTGATCGACAGCGGTGACCGCCAGATCGTGATCCTGGACAAGGGCGAAGGGAGGTTCGAGCCGCGCTCGGTGCGCGTCGGGGGTCGAGGCGGGGGCTACTTGGAGGTGCTGGAGGGCATCGCTCCCGGCGAGCTCGTCGTGACATCGGCCAACTTCCTGATCGATGCCGAAAGCAACCTCAAGGCGGCACTGAAAGGCCTTGTGCAGCGAGACCCCACGAAATGATCGCCCGCCTGATCGCGGCATCGGCCCGCAACCTGATCCTGGTGCTGATCGCCACCGCTTTCGTTGTGGCAGCGGGCGCCTATGCGGTCACCCGCATGCCGCTCGATGCAATTCCCGACCTCTCCGACACTCAGGTGATCGTCTATACGGAGTACGGCGGACAGGCCCCCCAGGTCGTTGAGGACCAGGTCACCTTCCCGCTGACCAGCGCCATGCTGAACGTGCCCCGGGCGCGCGTCGTCCGGGGCTTCTCCTATTTCGGTGTCAGCTTTGTCTACATCATCTTCGAGGATGGCACTGACATCTATTGGGCTCGCTCGCGCGTGCTTGAATACTTGAATGGCGCTGCGAGGAGATTGCCTACAGGCGTGACCCCGGTGCTCGGCCCCGATGCGACCGGCGTTGGCTGGGTCTACCAGTATGCCGTGGTCGCATCACAGCGCTCACTGGCGGAGCTTCGCTCTCTGCAGGACTGGTCACTTCGTTTTGGCCTGGCGCGCGCCGAGGGCGTGGCTGAAGTGGCCAGCGTTGGTGGCTTCGTGAAGCAGTACCAAGTCGTGGTCGATCCCCATCGCCTGCGTAGCGTCGGGCTAAGCCTCGCAGCAGTCCGGGACGCCATTCGCGCAAGCAACATCGATGTGGGTGGCCGCACCGTCGAGCTCTCGGAATTCGAGTTCGTCGTGCGCGGACGGGGCTATCTGAGGGGCGTAGCGGATCTTCGGGATATCGTCCTGAAAAGCACGGGCGGAACTCCGGTCCTTCTCTCCGATGTCGCACGGGTCGAGACCGGCCCCGACGAACGCCGCGGGATTACCGAACTGAATGGCGAGGGCGAAGTCGCAAGCGGCATCGTACTGCAGCGCTACGGCGCGAACGCGCTGAACGTGATCGATCAGGTGAAGGCCCGGCTCGCCGACATGGCGGCCGGGCTGCCGGATGGCGTATCGATCGTTCCCGTCTACGACCGGTCCCGATTGATCCTTTCGGCTATCGACACATTGCGCATCACGCTGATCGAAGAAGGGCTCATCGTCGCCCTCGTGTGCTTCGTCTTCCTGCTCCACGCCCGCAGCGCGCTGGTCGCCATCCTCATGTTACCGGTTGGTGTCCTGATGGCCTTCGCCGCGATGCGGCTCTTGGGCATCGGTTCCAACATCATGAGCCTGGGTGGTATCGCCATCGCTATCGGCGCCATGGTCGATGCGGCGATCGTCATGATCGAGAATGCCCACAAACACCTGGAGCGCAGCCCGCCTGGCAAGCCCCGCCTCGAGGTCCTCGTCGAAGCGGCCGCTGAAGTCGGACCTGCCTTGTTTTTCAGTCTGCTCGTCATCACCGTGAGCTTTCTGCCGATCTTTGCGCTGGAGGCGCAGGAAGGTCGGCTTTTCGGGCCGCTCGCCCTGACCAAGACATTCGCCATGGGCGCGGCTGCCATCCTCTCGGTGACCCTCGTGCCGGCCTTGATGGTCATCTTCGTCCGCGGCCGGATTGTTCCCGAGCACCGCAACCCTGTGAATCGTCTCCTCATCTGGCTCTATCGCCCTGTCATTCGGATCGTCCTGCGCACAAAGCTACTTACGATCGCGATTGCCCTGGCCGTCACGGCCGCAACCGTCTGGCCGGCGCGGCAACTCGGGACCGAGTTCATGCCCGCTCTCGACGAGGGAACCCTGCTTTACATGCCGACGACGTTGCCCGGCCTCTCGGTCACGAAGGCTGCCGAGCTGCTGCAGACCCAGGACCGCATCATCAAGTCGTTCCCCGAGGTCGAGTCGGTCTTCGGCAAGGCCGGGCGTGCGCAAACGGCCACCGATCCGGCGCCAACCGAGATGTTCGAGACCATCATCAACCTGAAGCCCAAGAGTGCGTGGCGTGCCGGCCTGACGGTGGACGCGCTGATGGCCGAGATGGATCGAGCCCTGCAGTTCCCGGGCGTATCGAACGCCTGGACCATGCCGATCAAGGCCCGCACGGACATGCTTGCGACCGGGATCAGAACTCCGGTCGGCGTGAAGGTCTTCGGCACTGACCTCCGGGAGATCGAGCGGCTGTCCCGGCAGGTCGAACAAGTGTTACGCGGTCTTCCGGGGACGTCGAGCGCGTATGCCGAGCGCATCATCGGCGGCTACTATCTGGAGATCACGCCGGACCGGGCCGCGATGGCACGGCATGGTCTGATGCTTGGCGACGTCCAGGATGTGATCGCTACAGCGCTTGGAGCCGAAACGGTCACGACTGTTATCGAAGGGCGCGAGCGGTACAACGTCGCCATCCGATACCCGCGCGATCTGCGCGACAGCCCGCAGGCGATCGCCCAGGACGTCCTGGTTGCGTTGCCTGGGGGTGGGACGGTGCCCCTGGGCGAGGTGTCGAAGATCGAGCTCACCCGCGGCCCGACGACGATCCGGACAGAGAACGGGCAACTTGCCGGTTACGTCTTTGTGGATATTCGCGATATCGATCTCGGAAGCTATGTCGCGGCTGCCCGCAACGCGGTGGCAATGGGCGTAAAGTTCCCTCCTGGATACTACGTCACGTGGAGCGGCCAATTCGAGTATCTCGAGCGCGCCGAAGCGAGGCTGGCCGTGGTCGTGCCTGTAACCTTGCTGATTATCTTTCTGCTGCTCTACCTCAACTTCGGGCGCCTCACGGAGACGCTGGTCGTCATGTTGTCACTTCCCTTTGCCCTGATCGGCGGAATCTGGCTGGTTTGGGCACTGTCTTTCAATCTTTCGGTGGCCGTTGCCGTTGGCTTCATCGCCTTGGCAGGCGTCGCTGCCGAAACCGGGGTCGTGATGCTGATCTATCTCGATCAGGCCCTTGTCGCGGTGCGGGCCCAGTGCGCGGAGACCAACACTCCATTCACACGTGCGCACCTGCATCAGGCAATCATGACCGGTGCCGTGGATCGCGTAAGGCCCAAGATGATGACGGTGGTTGCCATCATGGCGGGGCTGCTACCCATCATGTGGAGCAGCGGCACCGGGTCGGAAGTCATGAATCGCATCGCTGTGCCGATGGTCGGAGGGATGGTTTCATCAACGGTGCTCACCCTGCTCGTGATCCCGGCTCTCTATGCTCTCATAAAGGGGCGATCATTGAGGAACTAGCGGCATCTAAAGTGCACCTGGCTCCTTGGTTAAGGTCGGAAAAAGGATGTCGGACATTTCTTGATAATTTTGATTGTTTCTCGGGTTGCTGGAAATGCCCGCCGGTCCAGCGGGGCGACCGCGGCGACGCTGGAACTTCCGCCAGCTGACCGCCGCTTCTTTAGAATTATGGAACGAGGTCCGCGCGCGCGTCGGCGATAATCGACCAGGCCGAATGCAGGAACAGCGCGGCGATGGCAAAGGCCACCACGAGATCCGGCCACGGCGTGCCGGTCCAGTAGACTAGCCCGGCCGCCACGACGACAGCCGCATTGCCGATCGCGTCGTTGCGCGAGAACAGCCAGACCGCACGGACGTTCGCGTCGCCCTTGCGGTGGGGAATGAGCACGATGGCAGCGGCGGCGTTGACCACCAGCGCGATGGCGCCGAACAGGCCCATGAGCTCGGCCTGCGGCTGATGCAGGACGAACACGCGGTAGCAGGTGTAGGCAAGGACGCCCACGCCCAGCGCCGCGAGGAAGATGCCCTGCAGCAACGCGGCTTTCGCGCGGGCCTTCAGGCCCCATCCGATCGCGATCAGGCCGAGAAAGGATATGAAGCCGTCGCCGAGAAAATCGAGAGCGTCGGCCTTGAGTGATTGCGACCCCGCCAGAATCCCGCCGACGATCTCGATCGCGCCATAGCCGACATTGAGCAGGATCACGATCCAGAGGGCGCGCCGATAGCCGGGAGTCACATGTGTGAGATCAGGCGCCGCCTCGTCGCCATCCGATCCGACATCGAGACGGGTGAGGTGATAACCCAGGTCGGTGACCTTCTGCTCGAGGTCGGGCAGGGGATCGCCGCCGCTCAGCTTCAGCGTCATCTCCTGCGAGGCGATGGAGACCTTCACCGCTTCGATGCCGGGCACCTTGCGGGCGGCATTCTCGATCTTCGCTGCACAAGACGAGCAGTCCATGCCCGTCACCCGATAGCGTGCCGGCGCGCCGATGGTCGTGGCAGTCATTTGCAGTCCTTGCCTGGTGGACGATCAGTCTACATCCTGTAGCCGCTACAGGAACAAGGGTGCGGCTGCATGATTTCCATCGGGGAGCTTTCCCGGCGCTGCGGCGTCCACATCGAGACGATCCGCTACTACGAGCGGACCGGAGTGCTGCCGAAAGCCCGCCGAGCCGCCAACGGGCGGCGCATCTACGGCAGCGACGATGCGGCCAGGCTTTCCTACATTCGACACGGTCGCGAGCTGGGGTTCGACTTGCAGTCTGTCCGTCAGCTCCTTGCGCTCCAGCAAACTCCCGACATGTCGTGCGAAGCGGCGTCGAAGCTCGCTTCCGCTCGGTTGGTCGACGTCGAGAGTCGTCTGCGGCGGCTCACAGCGCTGCGCGACGAATTGAAACGCATGGTGCGCGCATGCCGGAACGGACGTGTCGTGGATTGCCGGGTCATCGAAGCGCTCGCCAAATCCCGCAAGTGAGGTGTGGCCATCTGAGCTTATGCCTGTGCCATGCACCGCGCGACTTTATAACAAAACATGCGACCTCCTGGACCGCGAGCGCCGTTGACTGATGGCCAGTGCTGGCGTTCACTTCATTCCGTGCCGATCAGCGTAGTTCTCCGACGCGTACCGCGACTTGCCGTTTTCCTGCGGCTGTTCTGTGCACTCGCGATCGCCCTCGTCACGACGTTCCATACCTGCGGTATCGCCACGGCACAGGCGTCGGAGCCCGCATTCGTTTGCGCCACGGCGCATCAGGACGCGCCGGACCATGCCGATCTGTCGGGCGAGAAATGCCACACCTGCACGGTGGTCTCGCTGCCGGCGTTTCTGACGGCGGTTGCCACGGTCGACGAGAGCACCGGCAGCGTCGCGGCGCCGGCCCGCGATCTCATCTCCTTCACGCCGCACATCGTTTCGCCACCCCCCAAAGCCTGATCGACGCGAATTCGTCCGCCTGAGGCCTGCCGGCCCCGGGCCGTGATTGTCCTTGCGATCGGGTTTGTCATGTCTCCCCGTCTTCTGCTCTGCGCGACGCTGGCCGTCGTGGTGGCGCACCCTGCGATGGCCCAAACCGGCCAGCCTCAGAGCCAGCCGCTCTCGCTGCCGCAGGCGCTGCGCACCGCCCTGTCGAGCAACCCGCGCCTCACCGCCGCCGACCGCACCATCAACATGGCGGACGGACGGCGCGAGCAGGCGAATGCGCTGCCCAACCCGACCGTCGGCGTCGAGGTCGACAATTTCGCCTATGGCCAGACCGGCCTGGTGAACGGCGCGGAATACACGCTGCAGATCAGCCAGCTCTTCGAGCTGGGCGGCAAGCGCGGCGCCCGCGTGCAGGCCGCACTCGGCGACTACGACACGGCGCGCTGGGAACGCGAGGCCTCCCGGCTGGAACTCCTGTCGGAGACCACCATCGCTTTCGTCGAGGCGCTGTCGGTGCAGCGCAAGATCCTGTTGCTGGAGCGCCAGGCGGCGCAGCTCGAAAAGCTGGTGCCGCAGATGCAGAAGAGGGTCGAGGCCGGCGCCTCGTCACCCTCCGAGGTGACGCGCACGCAAGCCGCGGCCGGCATGGTCCGCCTGGAGCGCGAGCGGGCGCGGGTCGCGCTCGCCGTGGCCAGGCGCGAGCTGGCGGCGTTGATGGGCAAGGACCAGCCAACCTTCGCCGGTGTCGCCGGCGACTTCGGCCGCATCTCGCGGCCGGCGCCGCTGGACGCCGCCATCAAGGCGATCGAGGAGAACCCGCAGCTGATGCGCTGGACGGCGGTGCGGGCGCGGCGCGACGCCGAGCTTCTGTCGGCGCGCCTGAAGCCCGTGCCCGACATCACGGCGAGCGCGGCGTGGCGCCACTATGGCGACACCGGCCAGAACGCGGCGCGCTTCGGCATCTCGGTGCCGATCAACGTGATCGACCGCAACACCGGCGCGATTCGCGAAGCCCAGGAGGCCGCGCAGAAGACCGAATCCGAGAAGGCGATGAACCGGCTGACCCTGATCGCCATCGTGGGCAAGGCGCACGACACGGCGAACGGTGCGATCGCGCAGGTCGACCTGCTGCGGCGCACGGTGTTGCCGGCGGCGCGTTCCTCGCTCGCGACCGTCGAGGCGGGCTACGGGCAGGGCCGCTTCACGCTCCTGGAGATCCTCGATGCCTACCGCACCGTGGCCGACGCCGAGCTGCAGGAGCACGAGGCGCTGGCGAGCTTCCACACGTCGATCGCGACCATCGAGGGGCTGATCGGCAGCCCCGTGCAACTGGCGAGGGCGCGATGATCGTGCGGATCCTGAAGTACATGCTGATCGCGCTGGTCTGTGCCGGCGCTGTCGCGGCCGCGGCCTGGTATGTGTTCGATCCGCGCTTCGCGAAGTCCGCCGCGCCGGCGAAGGCAGGCCATGGCCATGGCGACGAGAAGGGCCACGCCCACGACGAGGGCGTGAAGCTCACCGACTCACAGGTCGCGGCGGCCGGCATCGAGCTCCTGCAGGCGGGTCCGCGCGAGCTGCGCGACGTGTTGCGGCTGAACGGCATCATCCAGCCCAACCAGGAGGCGCTGGTGAAGGTGACGCCGCGCTTCCCGGGGGTCATCCGCAGCATGCGCAAGCGCCTGGGCGACAGGGTGAAGAAGGACGAGGTGCTGGCGACGGTCGAGAGCAACCAGAGCCTGACCACCTACGAGCTGAAGGCGCCGATCGACGGCACAGTGATCGACCGCGACGGCACCCTGGGCGAGTTCGCCTCGGAGGCCAAGCCGCTCTTCACCATCGCCGATCTGTCGACCATGTGGATCGACTTCGCCGTGTTCCGCCGCGACTTCGGCCGCGTGCGCGCGGGCGATGCCGTGACCATCGACGTGGGCGACGGTGGGCCATCGATTGAGGCGCGCATCGACTATCTCTCGCCGATCGGCGCCACCGACACCCAGACCTCGATCGCGCGTGCGGTGGTGCCCAACAGCGATGGCCGCCTGCGACCGGGCCTGTTCGTCGACGGACGGGTAGTGCTGTCGGCCAAGCCGGTCGACGTGGCGATCCGCACCAGCGCGTTGCAGACGCTGGAGGGCAAGACCGTGGTCTTCCTGCGCGACGGCGGGTTGTTTGCCGCCCGCGAGGTCGAGCTGGGTGGGAGCGACGCCGACTGGGTCGAGGTGATCTTCGGCGTGCTGGCCGGCGACACCTACGCCGCGCGCAACAGCTTCGTGATCAAGGCGGAGATCGGCA
>CAYRBQ010000046.1:12577-13485 GCA_964422305.1 uncultured Reyranella sp.
AAGGCCGGCGCCGCGCATGAGCACTGAGCCATGATCGAGCGCATCCTCGCTTTCTCGATCCAGAACCGCTGGCTGGTGATCGTGGCGTCGGTCGCCGTGGCCGCACTCGGCGCCTGGAACTTCACGCGGCTGCCGATCGACGCGGTGCCCGACATCACCAACGTGCAGGTGCAGGTCAACACGGTGGCGCCGGGCTACTCGCCGCTGGAGGTCGAGCAGCGCATCACCTTCCCGCTGGAGACGGCGATGGGCGGACTGCCCAAGCTCGACTATACGCGTTCGCTGTCGCGCTATGGGCTCAGCCAGGTCACCGTCGTGTTCAAGGACGCGACCGACATCTACTTCGCCCGCCAGCTCGTCAACGAGCGCATCCAGCAGGCCAAGGACAAGCTGCCGCCCGGCACCGAGACGTCGATGGGGCCGGTCTCGACGGGCCTGGGCGAGATCTACATGTACACCGTCGAGGCCCGGCCCGCCGCGAAGAAGGCCGACGGTACGGCCTACACGCCGACCGACCTGCGTACCATCCAGGACTGGATCATCAAGCCGCAGCTCCGGACGGTGCCCGGCATCGTCGAGGTCAACACGATCGGCGGCTTCGAGCGGCAGTTCCACGTGCTGCCCGATCCCGCGAAGCTGATGGCCTACCGGCTCACCTTCCGCGACGTGATGGCCGCACTCGCTACCCACAACGCCAATGTCGGCGCGGGCTATATCGAGCGCAATGGCGAGCAGTACCTGGTGCGCACGCCCGGCCAGGTCGCCAACATGGACGAGATCCGCGACATCGTGATCGGTTCGCGCGGCGGCGTGCCGATCCGCATCGCCGACGTGGCCGAGGTCAAGGAAGGGCCGGAGCTGCGCACCGGCGCCCTTGTCCGCGAGGCAAAGCGCGAATCGAGAGGGCG
>CAYRBQ010000047.1:0-13354 GCA_964422305.1 uncultured Reyranella sp.
TCAAGCGCGGCTGGATCGGCGTCAGCTACCAGAGCGTGACCGACGACATCGCCGACTCCTTCGGCCTCGACCGCGCCCGCGGCGTGCTGGTCGCCAATGTCACGGCCGACGGCCCGGCCGCCAAGGCGGGCCTCAAGCGCAACGACATCATCCTGTCCTTCGCCGGCCAGGACGTGCTCGACCTGCGCCGCTTCCCGCGCGTGGTCGCCAATGCCCGCGTCGGCAGCACGGTCGACGTCGTGGTGTGGCGCGGCGGCAAGGAAGTGCCGCTGAAGCTGCGCGTCGGCGAACAGGAGGAGGCGGAGAAGCAGAACGTCTCCGCCCAGGGCCAGAAGAAGCCGGCCGAGCCCGACCAGCAGGTCACCTCGACCATCGAGCAGCTCGGCCTGACCTTGCAGAAGGTCACCGACCAGCTCCGCGAGCGCTACGGCCTCTCCGACCAGATCAAGGGCGTGGTCGTCACCAAGGTGGCGCCCAATAGCCCTGCCGCCGAGAAGCAGCTCCAGGCGGGCGACGTCATCCTCGAGGTCGACCAGAAGGCGGTGAGCTCGCCGCAGGAGATCACCGACATCGTGTCCAGGCTGCAGCAGCAGAAGAAGAAGTCGGTGCTGCTGTTCGTCGAGCGCCAGGGCGACCCGCGCTTCGCCGCGCTGCGCCTCACGAAGTAGCTCCCTCCCGGCCTCCCCCGTCTGACGGGGGAGGTGGCCCGGAGGGTCAGTGGGGGTCTTACGCCACCTTCACCACCAGCTTCCCGAAATTCTCGCCTTTGAGGAGGCCCATGAAGGCCTCCGGTGCGCGGTCGAGACCGTCGACCACGGTCTCGCGCGCCTTGAGCTTGCCCGCTTTCACCAGCCCGCCGACCTCGTTCACGAACTCGGCCATCAGGTTCACGTGGTCGGAGATGATGAAGCCCTGCAGGGTGAGCCGGCGTTGCACGATGGTGAACATCTTCTCCGGGCCGGCGATCGGCTTGGCGTCCTGATATTCCGAGATCGCGCCGCAGAAGGCGACCCGGCCGAAATTGTTCAGCCGCGCGAACACGGCGTGGAAGATGCGACCGCCGACATTCTCGAAGTCGGCGTCGATGCCCTGCGGGCAGAGCCTGTCGAGGACCGCGCCCACGTCGCGCTCGGCCCTGTGGTTGAAGCAGGCGTCGTAGCCCGCCTCGCGCACCGCCCACTGGCACTTCTCCTCGTCGCCGGCGCAGCCCACGACCCTGGCGCCCGAGAGCTTGGCGAGCTGGCCCGCGACCTGGCCCACCGCCCCGGTGGCGGCCGAGACGAACACCGTCTCGCCGGCCTTGGGCCTGCAGATCTGGCGGATGCCGTACCAGGCGGTGAAGCTCGGCATGCCCAGCACGCCGAGATGGACCTGCAGCGGTACACCCGAGGCGTCGATCTTGCGCAGGCCCTTGCCGTCATGGACCGTGTGGGTGGCCCAGTTCAGCATGCCGATCACGGTGTCGCCCACGGCGTAGCGCGGGTTCCGCGACTCCACGACCTCGCCCACCGAGCCGCCGGTCAGCGGCTTGTCGAGCTCGAAGGGCGGCGTGTAGGAGCGCAGCTCGGTCATGCGCGGCCGCATGTAGGGATCGAGCGACAGGAATCTCGTGCGCACCAGGATCTGGCCATCAGCCAACGCCGGCAGCGCGGCGGTCTCGGCGCGGAAGCAGTCGGCAGTGACGTCGCCGGCCGGACGCTTGGCGAGGACGATCTGCTTGGCGTCGGTCATGGGATGATCCTCATGGATTGGGGCTTTCGACGAAGTCGCTCCGGCGATAGCCCTGCAGGTAGAGGAGCGCGGTGAGATCGCCGTGGTCGATGCGGGCGGCCACCTCGGCCGCCACCGCGGGCTTGGCGTGATAGGCGACGCCGAGGCCCGCCGCCTTGAGCATCGGCAGGTCGTTGGCGCCGTCGCCCACGCTGACGGCCTCCGCGACCGAAATGCCGCACTTCTTCGACAGCCGCTCGAGCGTGGCGAGCTTGGCCTCCCTGCCGAGGATCGGCAGGCCCACCGTGCCGGCCAGCACCTTGCCGTCGTGCTCCAGCACGTTGGCGGCATCGAGATCGAAGGCGAGGGCTCCGCGCACCATCGCCGTGAAATAGGTGAAACCGCCCGACACCAGCGCGCAATGGGCGCCGTGCTTCTTCATGGTGGCGATCAGGGTGGCGCCGCCCGGCATGTAGCGGATGCGGGTCGCGGCCTCGTCGAGCTTGGCGACCGGCAGGCCCTTCAGCAGGCCGACCCGCTCGGTCAGCGCGCCCTCGAAGCCGATCTCGCCGTTCATGGCGCGCGCCGTGATGCCGGCGATCTTTTCGCGCAGCCCCAGGAAGTCCGCGAGCTCGTCGAGCATCTCGTTGTGGATCATGGTCGATTCCATGTCGGCCACGAGGAGCTTCTTGCGTCGCCCGGCGGCAGGGAGCGCCACCGCGTCGATGCCGTCGAGCTTGATGGACGGAGCGGGACCGTCGAAAGGAATGTCGCAGGCGATGCCCGGCGCCAGCCAGTCGGGCGCGCCTGTGGTGGCGCCGGCGTCGAGCAGCGCCTCGGTGGCGGCCGCGACGGCGACCTCGTTCACGGTCGGACGGGAGGGATCGCAGATCAGGACGAGGACGTTTTTCACGCTCCCGGCTCTAGCGGCGAGGGAAGGGATTTGCAATCTGTCGGCCAGGATGAACAACCAGCGTGTCCTCATCGTCACCGGACCGACCGCCTCGGGCAAGTCGGCGCTGGCGCTCGCCCTGGCCGAGCGGCGCGGAGGCGTCGTGATCAACGCCGATGCGATGCAGACCTACGACGCCTTCCCGATCCTGACGGCGCAGCCCACGGCCGAGGAGCGCGCGCGGGTGCCGCATGCGCTCTACGGCGTGCTGCCGCTCTCCGAGAAGCTCTCGGCCGCGCGCTGGGCCGAGCTCGCCTCGGCCGAGATCGCGCGGCTGCTGGGCGAGGGCAAGCTGCCGATCCTGTGCGGCGGCTCGGGCCTCTACCTGCGCACCTTGATGCAGGGCATCGCCGCCGTTCCCGAGGTGCCGCCGGAACTGCGCCTACAGGCCAACGAGGAATGGCTGTCGATGGGCGCCGACGCCTTCCGCACCCGCCTGGCCGAGATCGATCCCGCCATCGTGTCGCGGCTGAAGCCCGGCGATCGGCAGCGTCACGTGCGCGCCTGGGAAGTCTGGGCCGCCACCGGCACGCCGCTCAGCGTCTGGCAGGACGGCAAGGCCGAGCCCGCGCCCTGGACCTTCGTGTCGCTGCTGCTGTCGCCCGACCGCGGCTGGCTGCGCCGGCGCATCGAGACGCGCTTCGACGCCATGCTGGCGGACGGCGTGTTGGGTGAGGTCCGCGCCGTCTTCGACCGCCAGCCCGATCCCGCCTGGCCCGGCCTCAAGGCCCACGGCGCGCCCGAACTCTTCCGCCACTTCCGGGGTGAGCTGTCGCTCGACGATGCCCGCCGCATCGCCATCGACCATACGCGGCAATACGCCAAGCGCCAGATGACGTGGTTCAGACATCAGATAACACTAGATCTTGTGTTGGATCCCTTGGCTGACCAAGCTTTGGGCGCATCTGAGAAATTTTTGGACAAATCCGAACCCTGAAACTTTGCGTTTCGTGCTGATTTCGGTTGACCTGTCCACAACCCCGCCCGTATGTTCCGCCGCGCCGCAAAACCCCCGTTTTGCGGCGATTTCGTCAGAAGGAGACCGCTGTCATGAAGCCCGAGGAGTCCGCCACGACCGGCGCCGATCTGTTGGTGAAAGCCCTGATCGACGAGGAGGTCGAGGTCGTCTTCGGCTATCCCGGCGGCGCCGTCCTTCCGATCTACGACTCGCTCTTCAAGCAGAACCGGCTGCGCCACATCCTGGTGCGCCACGAGCAGGCGGCGGTCCATGCGGCCGAAGGCTATGCGCGCTCGACCGGCAAGGTCGGTGTCGTGCTGGTGACCTCGGGCCCGGGCGCCACCAACGCCGTGACCGGCCTCACCGACGCGCTGATGGATTCGATCCCGGTCGTCTGCCTGACCGGCCAGGTGCCGACGCACATGATCGGCAACGACGCCTTCCAGGAGGCGGACACGACCGGCATCACGCGGCCCTGCACCAAGCACAATTACCTCGTGAAGGCGGTCGGCGATCTCGCGCGCACCGTCCACGAGGCCTTTTACGTGGCGCGCTCCGGCCGTCCCGGCCCGGTCGTGATCGACCTGCCCAAGGACGTGCTGATGAACAAGCACGACTACGTGGCGCCCAAGATGCCGGTGCAGCACAAGAGCTACCGGCCGCAGGTCAAGCCGGAGCTGAAGAAGGTCGAGCAGGCGATCGAGATGATCGCGCAGGCCAAGCGGCCGATCATCTATGCCGGCGGCGGCGTCATCAACGCCGGGCCCCGCGCCTCCAAGCTGCTGACGCAGTTCGCGCGGATGACCGGCTTTCCGGTCACCAACACGCTGATGGGCCTCGGCTCCTTCCCGGCCTCGGACAAGCAGTTCGTCGGCATGCTGGGCATGCACGGCACCTACGAAGCCAATCTGGCGATGTATCACTGCGACGTGATGATCAACATCGGCGCACGCTTCGACGACCGCATCACCGGCAAGATCGCCGAGTTCAGCCCGAAGTCGAAGAAGATCCATGTCGACATCGACCCGTCGTCGATCAACAAGAGCGTGCGCGTCGACCTGCCGATCATCGGTGACGCCGGCCAGGTGCTCGACGACATGGTCCGCATCTGGAAGGCCAGGCAGCCCAAGACCGACCAGAAGGCGCTCAAGGCCTGGTGGGCCGAGATCGAGAAGTGGCGCGCGCGCGACTGCCTCGCCTACAAGCAGGGCAAGGACACCATCAAGCCGCAGTTCGCGCTCGAGCGGCTCTATCACCACATCAAGGACAAGGACCACTACATCACGACCGAGGTCGGCCAGCACCAGATGTGGGCGGCGCAGTTCATGAAGTTCGAGCAGCCCAACCGCTGGATGACCTCGGGCGGCCTCGGCACCATGGGCTACGGCTTCCCCGCCGCGATGGGCGTGCAGATCGCCCATCCCGACGCGCTGGTCATCGACATCGCGGGCGAGGCCTCGATCCTGATGAACATCCAGGAGCTCTCGACCGTCGCGCAGTACCGCCTGCCGGTGAAGATCTTCGTGCTGAACAACCACTACATGGGCATGGTCCGCCAGTGGCAGGAGCTGCTGCACGGCGGCCGCTACTCGGAGAGCTACACCGACTCGCTGCCCGACTTCGTGAAGCTCGCCGAGGCGTTCGGCGCGGTCGGCCTGCGGACCGGCGATCCGGCCGAGCTCGACGGCGTCATCAAGGAGATGATCAGGATCAAGAAGCCGGTGATCGTCGACGTGCTGGTCGACGAGAAGGAGAACTGCTTCCCGATGATCCCGTCGGGCGCGGCGCACTACGACATGCTGCTCGGACCCGAGGACAAGGCCGCCAAGCCGATCTCGGAAGAAGGCATGGTGCTGGTGTAGCCATGCAGGACATCATCTCCAGCCACACCATCTCGGTGCTCGTGGACAACGAGCCCGGCATCCTGGCGCGCGTGGTCGGCCTGTTCTCCGGCCGCGGCTACAACATCGAGAGCCTGACCGTCGCCGAGACCGACGCCAAGGAGCGCCTGTCTCGCATCACCATCGTGACCAAGGGCACGCCGATGATCATCGAGCAGATCAAGGCGCAGCTCGACCGGCTGGTACCGGTCCATCGCGTCCGCGACCTCACGGTCGAGGGGCCGCACATCGAGCGCGAGCTCGCGCTGGTGAAGGTGAAGAGCACCGGGGAGAAGCGGGTCGAGGCGCTGCGTCTCGCCGACGTGTTCCGCGCCAAGGTGATCGACGCCAAGACCGACTCCTTCGTCTTCGAGGTCACCGGCAATTCCGACAAGGTCCAGACCTTCGTGGGCCTGATGTCGTCGCTCGGCGCCGTCGATGTCGGCCGCACCGGCATCGTCGCCATGAGCCGCGGCGGCGAGCCGCTCTAGCCATGGACTACTCGGTCGCCCTGGCGGGCCTCGCGATCGTCCACCTGATGGCCGTCGCGAGCCCCGGTCCGTCGACCGTGCTGGTGATCCAGACCGCGGCGGTGTCGGGCCGCCGCGCCGGCCTGCTGGCCGCCTTCGCCATGATGCTGGGCGCGCTCGCCTGGGCGGCGGCCGCGCTCTACGGCCTGCAGATCCTGTTCGCGCGCTTCGAGTGGCTCTACGTCGCCTTCCGCGTCGGTGGCGCGCTCTACCTGCTCTATCTGGCCTGGATGCTGATCCGCCACGCCGGCGCGCCGTTGCCCGAAGCTGATCCCGCCTCGGTGCGTGGCGGCGCCTGGCAGGGCTTCACCAAGGCGCTGCTGCTGCAGCTCAGCAACCCCAAGGTCATGGTGTTCATGGGCAGCATCTTCGTCTCGCTGCTGCCCGCCCAGCCGCCGGCCTGGATGGACGCCACGGTGCTCTGCATCGTCGCGTTCAACGAGTTCGCCTGGTTCGCGCTGCTGGCGCTGCTGTTCTCCGGCGAGACCGCGCGCGCCTTCTACCGCCGCACCAAGCTCTGGCTCGACCGCATCATGGGCGGCGCCTTGGGCCTGCTCGGCCTCAAGCTCGCCTTCGATCGTTAGACTTTAGTAGTTCGTCCGGCCCTTGATCGCGGCGACGCGGGCCTCGATCTCCGCGAGGTTGGCCGGGGTCTGGGTGATCACGAACAGCGCCTGTGTGCGCCCGTTCATCTGCAGCGGATCGCCGCCCTCGCGCTGCTGCATGGCGCCGAAGAAGGTGCCGGCCGGCTGGCAGGTCCAGGTGGCGGTGAGGCCGCCGACGTTCACGCCGGGATAGCGCAGGCAGATCTGGGTCAGCGACTGGCCGCTCGCGCTCGTCGCCTGCTCGACCTTCCATTCGCCCTGGAAGATGCGGCGCTGGCCGACCACCCAGGCGAAGTCGCGGCCGTCGTGCGTCGAGTAGTGGATCTGCGCCGGCCCGCCGCCCTGCGTCCAGAACCAGGTGTGGTTGCCCATGCCGCGCGCCGCGCCGTGCGCCGTCGAGTTCTCGACCGCGTAGTCGAGGCCCGGCATCGCGACCGCGGGCGTCGTCGGCGCGTCCGACTTGGAGCACGCGGCGAGGAGGAGGGCCGTGCCGACGGCGAGCGAGATACGGCGGATCGACATGGACGACAGGTCTCCTCGAAAAAACACGGCGCAGATGTAGAACAAATCCGGGCCCAGCATACCAGCATTGGAGAACGCAGGGCGGACATGCTTTTCGGGGGGATTCGGCGCTGGTTTTTGCGGGCCGGGTTGTCTACTAACCCCCGTTCTTTGCGAGAAGTGCAAGCTGCCAGGAGGAATGGCCCCAATGCGTGTCTACTACGATCGTGACGCCGATGTGAACCTGATCAAGGGCAAGAAGGTCCTTGTCGTCGGCTACGGCAGCCAGGGCCACGCCCACGCGATGAACCTCCGCGACTCCGGCGTGAAGGACGTCCGCATCGCGCTGAAGCCCGGCTCGGCCACGATCAAGAAGGCCGAGGGCGCGGGCTTCACGGTGATGAGCCCGGCCGATGGCGCCAAGTGGGCCGACATCGTGATGATGCTGACCCCGGACGAGCTGCAGTCGGACATCTACAACGCCGACCTCGGCCCCAACATGAAGCAGGGCGCCGCGCTCGCCTTCGCGCACGGCCTCAATGTCCACTTCAACCTGCTGACCCCGCGTCCCGACCTCGACGTGTTCATGATCGCGCCGAAGGGCCCCGGCCACACGGTGCGCTCGGAGTATGTGCGCGGCGGCGGCGTGCCCTGCCTTGTGGCAGTGGCGGCGAACTCCTCGGGCAACGCGCTCGAGATCGCGCTCAGCTACTCGTCGGCGGTCGGCGGTGGCCGCGCCGGCACCATCGAGACCTCGTTCAAGGAAGAGTGCGAGACCGACCTGTTCGGCGAGCAGGTCGTCCTGTGCGGCGGCCTCGTCGAGCTGATCAAGGCGGGCTACGAGACGCTGGTCGAGGCGGGCTACGCGCCGGAGATGGCGTACTTCGAGTGCCTGCACGAGGTGAAGCTGATCGTCGACCTCATCTTCGAGGGCGGCATCGCCAACATGAACTACTCGATCTCGAACACCGCCGAGTACGGCGAGTACCGCTCGGGCCCGCGTATCGTGACGGCCGAGACCAAGGCCGAGATGAAGCGCGTGCTGGACGACATCCAGTCCGGCCGCTTCGCGCGCGACTGGATGCTGGAGAACAAGGTCAACCAGGCTTCGTTCAAGTCCATGCGCAAGAAGATGGCCGAGCACCCGATCGAGCAGGTCGGCGAAAAGCTCCGCGCCATGATGCCGTGGATCAAGGAAAAGGCTTTGGTGGACAAGGCGCGCAACTAGCGCGCCTTGGACGCCGGCGGGCGGCAGCGCTTGTAGTCAAGCGCGAGCAAGGCGCAGTAAACAGCGCCGACCCGCACCGGGCAGAAAAGATCAAGGCGCCTTAACCGGCGCCTTTCTCTTTTCAAATGATATATCCCCCACCCGAAGCATCCAGCATCGCCCCGGTGATGAACGACGATTCGTCGGACAGAAGCCACAGCACCGCCGCGGCGATCTCGTCGCTCCTGCCGATGCGGCCCATCGGGATCGACTTCTCGATGCTCGTGCGGAACGCCGCGTCCTTCAGCCGTCCCTCCGTCATCTCGGTCAGCACCATGCCCGGCCGGATCGAGTTCACGCGGATGCCTTCGCCGGCGCACTCACGCGCGAAGCCCTTGGTGAAGGCGTCGACCGCGCCCTTGCTCGCGGCATAGGCCGAGGAGCCCAGCCGCCCGCCGAGCGTCGCGGCCATCGACGAGACGTTCACGATCGCGCCGCCCCTATGGCTCCCCGGGCCGCCATGCTTGGTCGACATGCGCCTGGCCGCCTCGCGGCAGCAGAGCATCAGCCCGATCACGTTCACCGCGAACAGATTCTGCAGCACCGCGGCATCGTATTCGTCGACCCGGCCGCGCCGGCCGTTGGTCCCGGCGCTGTTCACCAGGTGCGTCACCGGCCCCAGGGCGCGCTCCGCGTCCTCGAACATTTTCACGACATCGGCTTCCTTCGCCATGTCGCCCGGCAGCGCGATCGCCTTGCCACCCTTCGCCTCGATGTCGGCCACGACCTTCTTCGCCTGCGCGTCGCGCGAGCGGTTGTTGATCGCAATGCGGTATCCGCGTGTGGCCGCGAGGCGGGCGGTCGCGGCTCCGATGCCCGAGGCGCCGCCGGTGATGAGCAGGGTTTTGTTCATGGCGGCGATGATATAGTGCCGCCAACGCTTCGGGAGGAAAATCGATGAAGGCCGCCGTTCTGTTCAAGCCCAACGAGCCGCTGCAGGTCGTGGAGTGCGAGCTCGATCCGCCCAAGGCGGGCGAGGTCCGCGTGAAGATGAGGGCCTCGGGCGTCTGCCAGAGCGACTGGCACATCATGAACGGCGACTGGCCCTCGCCCCTGCCGATCGTGCCGGGCCACGAGGCGGCGGGCGAGATCGCCGAGGTGGGCGCGGGCGTCACGACCGTCAAGCCGGGCGACCATGTGATCTTCTCCTTCCGCCCGCATTGCGGCCGCTGCCGCTACTGCAGCCAGGGCCGTACCGTCCTCTGCATCGGCCGCGCCTCGGTGCCGCCGGGATCGCTCTACGACGGCACGCTTCGTCTCAAGCACAAGGGCCAGGGCATCAACCAGATGGCACGCATCGGCACCTTCGCCGAGGAGGTCGTGGTGCCTGAGGAGATGGTGGTGCCGATCCGCAAGGACATGCCGTGGGCGCAGGCTGCCCTCGTCGGCTGCTGCGTGGCGACCGGCGTCGGTGCGGTGACGCGCCATGCCAAGATCGAGGCAGGCTCGACCGTGCTGGTGATCGGCTGCGGCGGCGTCGGTCTCAATGCGGTGCAGGGCGCCATGCTGTCGGGCGCGTCGAAGATCATCGCGGCCGACATCCTCGACAACAAGCTCGAGATGGCGAAGACGTTCGGTGCGACGCACACGGTCAACACGGCGATGGACAACGATCCGGCCAAGAAGGTGAAGGAGATCACCGGCGGCCTCGGCGTGGACTATGCCTTCGACGCGGTCTCGATCGACAAGACGCAGGCGCTGGCCTTCGATGCGCTGGCGCCGGGCGGCCATGCGGTCGCCGTCGGCATCTCGGCCGCCACGGTGAAGGCGCAGTACTCGCCCTTCATGATGGTGTTCGCCGAGAAGAAAGTGAGCGGCACCTTCTACGGCTCGGTGCGGCCCGACCTCGATTTCCCCGTGCTGGTCGACCACTACATGAACAAGCGGCTCAACATCGACGGCCTGATCAGCCGCACCTACAAGCTCTCGGAGATCAACGAGGGCTTCAGGAAGATGATGGGCGGCGAGGTGGCCCGTGGCGTGGTGGTGTTCGACTAGCCATGTCCCTTTACGAAATCCTCGTATTCGTTGCCCTCGCGGGCGTCGGCGGCTGGGCCTATTACCTCTACCGCCAGGACACGAAACCGAAGTGAGCGACCTCGACGAGTTCGGTCTCACCGACGTACAGAAGCTGATCCGGCGCAACGTCGCCGAGCTGCTCCAGCGCGTGCTGCCGGCGGAGGAGATCCGCCGGCTCGACGCCGCCAGCGAGTTCCCGCACGCCGCCTTCGAGGCGCTCGCCGAGGCGGGCTACATGGCGTTGCCCTACGATCCCGCCTATGGCGGCATGGGCGGCTCCCGCAAGGATCTCGTCGTGCTGGTCGAGGCGCTGGCGCGGCACTACAGCGGCGCCTCCTCGCTCTACCTGCCGACCGTCGTCTATGGCGGCATGCACCTGCAGCTCACCGCGGGCGAGCATCTGCGCCGCCGCTACCTGCCGGAGATCTGCGCGGGCCGCCTGAAATCGGCGTTTGCCTTGAGCGAGCCCGATACCGGCTCCGATGCCTCGGGCATCAAGACGCGCGCCGTGCGCGACGGCAACGGCTACCGGCTCACCGGCCAGAAGCTCTACATAAGTGCCGCCCACGTTGCGGACTATCTGATGGTCGTGGCCAAGACCGACGGCGAGGCGAAACACAAGGGCGTGACGCTCTTCTGGGTCGATGCGCAGTCGGCCGGCCTCAGCATGAAGCCGCTCGAAACGCTGGGCCGACGCACCACGCATGCCAACGAGATCTTCCTCGACGGCGTCTTCGTCCCGGCCGACCACGTGATCGGCGAGGAGAACCGCGGCTGGTCGGGCCTCATGAAGGGCCTCAACCTCGAGCGGCTTTGTCTCGCCGCGCAAGCGTGCGGCAACATGCACTTCGCCATCGAGTACGCGAAGGCGTTCGCGAAGGATCGAATTCAGTTCGGCCAGCCGATCTCGAAGTTCCAGGCGATCCAGCACAAGTTCGCCGACATGCGCATCCTGCTGCGCACGACGCAGGCGCTGACCTATCGCCTCGCCGACATGCTCGATGCCGGACTCGATCCCGTCGAGGAGACGGCGATCGCCAAGATTCAGGGCACCGACGGCGAGTTCAGGTGCGCGCACCTCGCGATGGAGATCATGGGCGGCGCCGGCTACACGATGGCGCACGACATCCAGCGCCTGTTCCGCGACGTGCGCGTCGGCTCGATCGGCGGCGGCACCAACGACATCCAGCGCAATACCATCGCCAAGATGATGGGGCTCTGAGGTGCGCAAGATCGGCGACGCGTCGTTCTTCCGCATCGTCGATCGCCTGCTCAATCCCGGCACGACGCGCACGCCCAAGGTGCGCTGGTCGATCGACGGCGTGGAGTGGCTGCGCGAGCGGCACACTTTCGCGGGCGCAAGCCACGGCTTCAGCGTCGAGGTGACGACCGGCATCAAGGCCGCGATGCCCGCGTGGAAGCTCGTCGTCGTGAAGGAGTACTGGCGCACCGGCGGCGGCCAGGATCTCAAGTCGCTTCAGTGGGCACATGTCGAGGCCGGCCGCCGCGCCGACGTCGTCGACTGGCTTGAGCGGCAGGAGAGGGCACTGGCTGCACATCGCACGAAAGAAGAACGCGGCGCATAGGCCTCGGAAGGGCTTTTCCCTTGAATCGCCTTGCGAGCCTTGGCGGGTCGGTCTAAACCCGAACGCACCGCGGCGCCGGACTTCGAGAGGGCGCTTTCAATCAAGATTTTGCCGTAATAACAGAGACTTAACTCAATGCTGTCGCGCGTCATCGGGCTATTCTCGGCGGACATGGGCATCGACCTCGGCACGGCCAACACGCTGGTCTATGTGAAGGGTCGCGGCATCGTTCTCAACGAACCGTCCGTCGTGGCGCTGACCACGCAGAGCGGCAAGCGGCAGGTCCTCGCCGTCGGCGAAGAGGCCAAGATGATGCTGGGTCGTACCCCCGGCAACATCCAGGCGATCCGCCCGTTGCGCGACGGCGTCATCGCCGACTTCGAGGTCGCCGAGGCGATGATCAAGCACTTCATCTCGAAGGTGCACAATCGCCGCTCCTTCGCCCATCCGCAGATCGTGGTCTGCGTGCCCTCCGGCTCCACCGCCGTCGAGCGCCGCGCCATCCAGGAGTCGGCCGAGAGCGCCGGTGCGCGCAAGGTGTGGCTGATCGAGGAGCCGATGGCCGCCGCGATCGGCGCCGGCCTGCCGGTCACCGAGCCGACCGGCTCGATGGTCGTCGACATCGGCGGCGGCACCACCGAGGTCGCCGTGCTGTCGCTGGGCGGCATCGTCTATCCGCGCTCGGTGCGCGTCGGCGGCGACAAGATGGACGAGGCGATCATCGCCTACATCCGCCGCAACCATAACCTGCTGGTCGGCGAGAGCTCGGCCGAGCGCATCAAGAAGACCATCGCGTCGGCCTGCCCGCCCGACGACGGCGAGGGCCGCACGATGGAGATCAAGGGCCGCGACCTGATGAACGGCGTGCCGAAGGAGCTGGTGATCACCGAGCGGCAGATCGCCGAGAGCCTGCAGGAGCCGGTCAGCGCCATCGTCGAGGCCGTGAAGGTGGCGCTCGAGAACACCGCGCCCGAGCTGGCGGCCGACATCGTCGACAAGGGCATCGTGCTGACCGGCGGCGGCGCCATGCTCTCCAACATGGACACCGTGCTCCGCCAGGCGACCGGCCTGCCGGTCTCGGTGGCCGAGGATCCGCTGCTCTGCGTGGCGCTGGGCACGGGCCATGCCGTGGAAAACATCGACCGGCTGCGCGGCGTCCTGTCGTCGATGTACTAGCTAGCGTTCCTCCCCTTCGCGGAGTCCGCGAAGGGGAGGTGACGCCGCCATGCGGCGACGGAGGGGTCGTGGTTCATGGCTGACCCGTGTCAGGTTCCGACCCCTCCGCCCCGTAAGACGGGGCACCTCGCCAGCGGAGCTGGGGAGGCGTTTGATACATGACCGCCTAC
>CAYRBQ010000048.1:0-13351 GCA_964422305.1 uncultured Reyranella sp.
GCTACACCGCGACGTACCGCTTTGTAGCAGTTGTCGCATGTCGCACTTCGGGCCGACGTTGCCCACGAGTGGGGTTCGCCGGTCTTTTCGACTTTCATTCACTCGTCAAAGGGAGTGGGCATTTCCACTCCGGGGACACCTCCGGGCTGCCAGCACTGCCAGCAGCTTGGGAGGCTCATGCGGTCGGTTGTTTCCGCCGTCGTGATGGTTCAAGCGCGGTCAGGACCGTGCCCGGTCATACAACTTGTATTGTCATAAGGAGCCCTTCTGGCAAGCTCCAGTGTCAATCGCATTGCCTCTTGCATTAACTCTCATTGTATTGATCTGGCTCGGGAGGCTTCTTTCGCGAAGCTACATGGCTCACGCGCAGTTGGCGGAAGACGCACAAGAACGAGCAACCTTTATTGAGACCTATATTGCTTTGATTCGAGCAGGTGTTTTGGACAAGTCGGATGCAGTCGAGGCCCATAGCCGACAAACTTCAGAAGCGATCGACACCGTCACTATCTTGTTTCCCTGCGGCTCACCTGGACGTCGATACTCAGTACACGATCAGTGCCGGCTTGCTGCTCAACTACTTCGACTCCATCGCAATTGGAATTAAGCAGGGCTTCTATGATGAGGCGATTTGCAGAGAGCACATTGGGCCAATCTTCAAGGCTTGGACTGGTCACTTCCAAACGTCGAATCCGGAAACGTATGAAGCGGTGATGTCCAACAACTACGCAGCTGCAAATTTGCTATTGAACGCATGGGCGAATCCCCTGCCGGCTAAATAACCGTTCATAGAATGTGGCAGTCCCGGTGCGGAAATCCCCGAAATTGCCCCGGGGCCGCCCCGCCCGGACGACTCGGCAGGCGTAGGATTCGCCCCATCATGATGATCCAGCCCAACGTCCTTCATCTCCTCGTCGTGGGCGGCGCCGCGGGCGCCGTCGTGCTGTTCCGCCGCGAGGCACGCGGCCGCTCGCAGTCGCCCGGCCAGCTCTTCCTGGCACCGCTGCTGGCGCTGGCGGCCGCGACGGTGCTGCTGGCCCTGCCGGCGCCCGAGGCGCGGCAGCCCTCGCTGTGGCTGGGCGGCCTCGCCGCCGGCGTCGCGATCGGCACGGCGCGCGGCGCGCTGGCCCGGCTGCAGGTCGACCATCTGTGGGACCGGCTGCGCCTGCCGCGCGGCCGCGACGGGATGTGGGTCGCGGCGACCCTGGGCGCGACGGCGCTGGCGGCGTTCGGCGCCGAGCTGCTGCCGGAGGCGGCCGGGCTCGAGACGGCCGCGACCATCGCGGCGGCGGCGTGCGCGGGCTATCTGGCGGGCCGCGCCGGCTCGCTGTGGCTGCGCGCGCTGAAGGCGCCGCACCACGCGCTGCGCTAGGTCAGCCGGCGAACCATCCGCAACCGGCGCGCGAGAGGCACGCGGCCGCCGGGACCGCTCCGCGATGCCCGGGATGCAACATTCTCGCGACGCGGAGCGCCGTTGCGCGCCGCGGAGTCCGACCAACGTCGCGGTTGCCCCACAACCGGGACGGGCATAGCGTCGGCGGCGATGATCCGTCTCGCCCTGAATGCCGAGCGGCGTGTGCTGCTCGTGACCTATTCCCTCGCGATCAGCCGGGCGGGGCTGGTCGAGCTCGACGGCCTCCTGAAGCCCTTCGTGGCGCGCCACGGCACGATGGACACGATCATCGACTTCAGCGGCGCGCCGGCGGGGCCGATCGACACGCAGGAGCTGATCGGGCGGGCGCGCACGCCCTCGCGCATGCCGGGCCGGCGGCGCTTCTTCGTCGCCGGCACCGACCATGCCTACGGCATGCTGCGGCTCTACGGCGCCCACCAGGAGGGCATCGACGAGAAAGCGCCGACCATCGTGCGGCGGCTCGACGAGGCGCTGGCGGCGCTCGGCGTGGCGGCGGACTCGTTCGCGCCGGTGGCGTAGGCCGCAACAAAGGACGGGCTCCGGCGTTGACGCGCGGCATGGGCAGCCTCGCCGAAGAATTCGCGCATCCGACGTTCCTCTCCTTCCCGGTCATCGTGGCGCGCCTGCTGCTCGCGGCGCTGCTGGGTGCGGCGATCGGCTTCGAGCGCGAGTGGCGCGCCCGCCCCGCCGGCCTGCGCACCCACATCCTGATCTGCCTCGCCGCCGCGACGTTCGGCATCCTGACCATCGAGATCATCCACCTGCCGGCCTACGGCCAGCGGGAGACGACGCTCGACCCGATCCGCGCCGTCGAGGCGGTGACGGCAGGCGTGGCGTTCCTGGCGGCGGGCTCGATCCTGTTCACGCGCGGCGAGGTGCAGGGCCTCACCACGGGCGCCGGCATGTGGCTGGCCGGCGCCATCGGGCTGGCCTGCGGGCTCGGCCTCTGGCAGATCGCGGGGCTCGGCACCCTGCTGGTGCTGATCGTGGTCGGCTTGCTGCACACGTTCGAGGTCCGGCTGGGCATCGCCGAGGACAAGAAGGACGAGCCCGCGACGAAGAATGGGCAAGACGAAGGGCCCGGGCGCGGGACATAGCCGCCTCTGCTAGACTGCCGGGCGATGCTCCGCGCGGTGACGCTCCTCTTCCTCCTCGCCCTCCCTGCCGCCGCGCAGACCTCGCGGCCGGTGCCCGAGCTCGGCGCGGCGCCGGTGCCGCGCAGCCCCCTCCCGACCGTGCCGCAGCTCCAGCCCGGCCAGCCGCCGGCGCCCTCCGACGAGGTCAAGGATCCCGAGACCGGCTGCGCCGTGGTGCTCATGGACGCGGCGCCCGACATCGGCATCTCGTGGTCGGGCGCCTGCGAGCACGGGCTCGCGCAGGGCAAGGGCGTGCTGCAGTGGACCAAGGGCGGCCGCCCGACCGACCGCTACGACGGCGAGATGAAGGACGGGCTCTACGAGGGCCAGGGCAAGATCGTCTACGCCAACCGCGCGCGCTACGAGGGCGAGTTCAAGGCCGGCGAGCGCGACGGCCGCGGCACCTACACCTTCCAGAGCGGCGCCAAGCTGATCGGCACCTTCGTCGAGGGCCGGCCGCACGGGCACGGCGCCTATATCTGGACCAACGGCAACCGCTACCAGGGCCCGTTCCGGGACAACCAGCGCACCGGCCGCGGCATCTTGATGTATGCCGACGGCGGCCTCTACGAAGGCGACTTCGTCAACGGCCGCCTGCAGGGCCAGGGCGTGCGCGTCTGGGCCAGCGGCATGCGCTACGAGGGCGCCTGGTCGAACGACGTGCCCAACGGCTGGGGCACGCGCTCGGGCGGGCCGGACGCGCAGACCTACACCGGCACCTGGACCAACGGCTGCTTCCGCGAGGGCCGGCGCTGGGCGGTGATCGGCACCACGGCGCAGGCCTGTGGGTTTCAGTAGGCTTGCCGCGAGCTCCCGCGAACGAGGGGTTCTCCACGAAAAAGCCCGTCCGGATCGTTCCGGACGGGCTTTCCCGCAGTGTAGGGAATTTCTTAGCAAAATCCTGCTGAACCTGCAACTCGACTTATCCACAGGCCTGAACGGCTGTAGAATGAGGGCATGAGCGAGCCTGCGCCCTCCGCCAGCCCCGAGTTGATCATGATCCAGTTCCTCGAATGGGTGGCGACCCGCCCGCGCCGCCGCGAGGACGTGCTGGAGGCCTGGCAGAGTTCCTGCCCGCGCTTCCCGGTCTGGGAGGATGCACGCGCCGAGGGACTGATCCGGCAGTGTGGCGGCGCCGAGCACCGGGTCGAGCTGACGGAGCGCGGCCGCGCGATGATCGCGCGATCATGAGTTCCGCGCTGCTCGCGCGAACGTAAACTCCCAACCGGCGGCACCAACGCCTATAGTGCCGCCATGACCCTGCAACGTGCGGCCCTGTGGGCGATCGTGATCGCCGCGACGATCTATCTGCTCGTCGCCGGCCGCGGGCTGCTGCTGCCTTTCGTGCTGGGCATCGTCCTCTGGTACATGATCGACGCGCTGGCCGACACGTTCAGCCAGGAGCGGCTCGGCCGCTTCCGCCTGCCCCAGCCGGTGGCGCTCGCGGCGGCGGTGCTGCTGATCGGCGGGCTGTTCTGGGTGGTCGGCCGCACGATCGGCCGCAACGTGCAGGCCGTCATCGCCGCCATGCCGACCTACGAGGTGCGCCTCACCCACCTGATCGAGCAGGCCGCGCGCGTGGCCGGTCTCGAGCAGGCCCCGACCCTCTCCGAGCTGGTCGCGCGCATCAGCCTGGCCGAGACCGTGGGCAGCGTCGCGGGTGCCGCCGCGACGGTCGTGAGTTTCGCCGGCCTGATCCTGATCTACACGCTCTTCCTGTTCGTCGAGCAGGTCCACTTCAAGCGCAAGCTGGCCGCGCTCTTCCACGGCGACGGCCACGAGGCGCGCGTGCGCTCGGTGCTCGACCGCATCGACCGCGAGATCCGCCTCTACATCCGCATCAAGACGACGCTCGCCACGCTCACCTCGGTGCTGGCCTATGTCGTGATGTCCTCGGTCGGCGTCGACTTCGCCGCCTTCTGGGCGGTCATGGTGTTCTTCTTCTACTACATACCGACCATCGGCTCGATCCTGGCGATCGTGGCGCCGGCCGTGCTGACGCTGATCCAGTTCGACACGCTGCAGCCGTTCCTGATCGTGCTGCTGGTGTTCGGTACCATCCAGATCGTGACGGCGAACGTGATCGAGCCGGCCATCATGGGCCGCTCGCTCAACCTCTCGCCGCTCGTCGTCATCGTCTCCCTCGTCGTCTGGGGCACCATCTGGGGCGTCGTCGGCATGTTCCTCTGCGTGCCCATCATGGTGGTGGCGCTGATCGTGCTGGCGCAGTTCGAGACGACCCGGCCGGTCGCCGTGCTGCTGTCGGCCGACGGCCGCATCCCGGAGTCGACGAAATGAAGCGTCTCACCCTCCTCCTCGTGCTGGTCGCGGCGCCCCTTGTCCCGGCCGCGGCACAGGTCTCCTCCGCCCAACAACCACCGGCCCAGCAGGTCCCGGTGCGCACGCCCATGCCGCCGCCGGCGCCCGACGTCATGTACTCCTGCCCGGGCGGCACCGACTTCGTGGCGCACTTCTCCACCGACGGCGATCTCGCGACGATCAAGGTGCCGGGCCAGCCCGACATCGAGCTGCCGCGCGCGCCGTCGGGCACCGGCTTCGCCTATTCGGACTCCTACTACGAGCTGCGCGGCCGCGGCCGCGAGGCGACCCTGACGGCAGCCGGCCGTGCCATGCGATGCCACGCCGCCGGCCGTCCGGGCGAGCCGCCGCGCACCTTCGAGGGGCCCGGCATCACGCTCACCCTGTTCCCGGACGGGACGTTCCGGCTGCGCGAGAAGAAGGCAGGTTCCGACGAGAGGCTCGACATCGGCCAGTGGGCGCAGGAGGTCGAGGGCGGCGTGCGGCTGGTGCTGCGCGGCGGCGACAGCGGCCGGCGGGCCTTCCGCGAGACCGGCGGCAAGCTGGTGGCGGACGACGGCAGCGAGCTCGTGCGTGCGGCCGCACCCGATCTCCTCGACGGCAAGTATCGACTCGCGGGCCTCTATCGCGATGCGCAGGACGGCGGGCTGTTCGCCGCCTGCCTGGCCGGGCGCACCTACGCCGTCGCGCCGGGGGGCGCCGAGCCCGATCTCGAGAAGGCCTGGGTCGAGGTCACGCCGTCGCGCGACGCCAATCTCTATGTCGAGATCGTCGGCCGCTTCGTCGGATCCAACGGGATCGCCGTCGACGAGTTCCTCAGCCTCAAGCGCAACGGCGCCTGCCCGTCCCTGCCGCCGCGCAACTCGGCGTTGCGCGACACCGAGTGGCGCATGGTCGAGATCGACGGCACCCGGCCCGACTTCGACGATTGGCGGCGGCGGCCGATGCTGCGGCTCGACGACGTCGGCAGGTTCACCGCCATCACGGGATGCAACAACCTGTCGGGCGACTACATGCTCGACCCCGAAGGGCTGCGCTTCGTGCCCGGTCCGACGACGATGATGGGCTGCCCGCCGCCGGCGATGGACATGGAGAAGCGCTTCGTCGAGGCGTTGAGCGCCGTGAAGACGGCACAGATCGCCGGCACGACGCTCGACCTCAACGACGGCACGGGCAAGCGGCGCCTTCGACTGGAAGCGCGCGGCCGATAAGGCCGAGGCGACCGTCGGCATGCACCGCTATTGCACGTTCTTCGACCACCGCTACCTCGACCGCGGCCTGGCGATGATCCGGTCCCTGCGGGAAGTCGATCCCGGCTGCCGCATATCGGTGCTCTGCCTGACGCCCGCCTGCGAGCGCGAGCTCGCACGTCTCGCCGAGCCCGGCGTGACTCTCACTTCGCTCGACGTGTTCGAGCGGGACAATCCCGACGTGCTCGCGATCAAGGAGACGCGCTGCCTGCGCGACTACTACTTCACCCTGTCCGGCTGCATCGTCTCGTCGGCGATGCGCGACGCGACCGACGGCGAGATCGTCACCTATCTCGACGCCGACCTGTTGTTCTATTCGAGCCCCGCGCCGATCTTCGAGGCGATGACCGACGCGTCGGTCGGCGTGGTGGGACACCGCTTCCACTGGTGGGCGAAGCGCCTCGAGAAGTACGGCAAGTACAATGTCGGCTGGGTGAGCTTCCGCGCCGACGATGTCGGGCGGCAGGCCGCGCGGTGGTGGCGCGAGAGCTGTATCGAATGGTGCTACGGCGGTGTCGACGGCGATCGCTTTGCCGACCAGAAATACCTCGAGCACTTCTTCCGCAGGTTTCCCCGCGTGATCGAGATCACGCATCCCGGCGCCAATCTCGGCCCCTGGAACATCTGTCGTCATTCGGTGACACAGCAGGCCGGCGGCCGCCTATTGGTCGACGGCCGCCTTCCCTTGATCTTCTTCCATTTCTCCGGCGTGAAGGAGCTGGAACCCGGCCTCTTTCTCTGCAGCCACATCTCCTATCTCGGCCCGTTCACGAGAACGGTGCGGCAAGGCCTGTACCTTCCCTACATCGCCCTCCTCGACCGAATCCGGCAGGAGATCGGCGGACTCCCACGCGATCCTGCGCCGAGTCTCTCGGTCGTCCTGCCACCGACCGCCAGGGAGCGCCTGTTGGCGCCGGTGATCCGGACCGCCGCTCGCTGGGCCGGACATTATATCGATCGAACCGAAGCGCGCGGCTAACGAACCGCCAGCGGATCGGCGCGCAGCACGAGGGTCTTGCCGTCTCCGTCGATGGCGATGCGCAGGAACGAACCGCTGGCAGGCAGCGGCCCCGTGTCCGCCTTGCCTTCGTATTCGCGGTCGATCTCGTCGAACAGGCGGACATAGAGTTTCCACTCCACCATGCCAGGTTCGATCGTCAAGCGCGCCGGCTCATTCCAGTCCAGGGCCCGGATGCCGCTCTGCACGGTGCGCTCGACGGGCCGATCGCGCACCAAGGTCGCCTCGAAGCGACCGATCGTTGCCGTGCGTGCGGCCTTGGTGACGGGTTTGGCCACGACGGCGAGACAGATCTGACCCGGCGAATCCTCGGGCACGAACTCGACCGAGCCGCCGTTCATCGTCTCGTCGGGAATGTCGTTCAGCCAACCCAGCCGCTCGACGATCACGACGCGCCTCTTGTCCGGGTCGAAGCGCCAGCCCGGCGGCGGATCGAAGCAGCGCCGCACCGTGCGCGTCTCGCCGCTGGGCGCGCGCGACAGGATCTCGGGCGAGACCAGCGTATTGGACTCGGGCACCGTCGTGCGCACGCGCTGGTCGAGAGCGAACGAGCCCGGCTTGTCCGGCAATACCGTGAAGAGAAGTTGAAACGTCGTCGTTCGCGACGCCTGGCGCACGGCGAGCGACCCCGACGCGAAGCTGGTGCGCGCCGCATCGGTTGGAAAGGCGCCGCGCGGCACCGAGAACCGCAGCCGCTCCGGCCCGATCACCGCCTCGCCGCGCCATGTGCCGATCGAAAGCACGGGCACCGAAGCTCCTGGCGAGGAAAGCCGAAGGCCGACGATCTCGATTTCGACCGCCGGATCGTCCTCGCCCGGGCCGGCGAACGAGGGCGCGTAGCGCGGCACGGTTGGAGGAGCGGGGGGGCTGTTTCCCTGAGTGAGCCGCGGCTCGAGACGAAGCGCGCTGTCGGGCGACGGAGAGGCCGGCGCACCCGGCGCCAAGATGAGGTCGCCGGTGGCGCGACGCGGCGGGATGAAGGTCGGCGTGTAGGCTAGAACGACCGGTGTATCATCGAACGCGGCCAGCCGTTCGAGTTCGCCGCCGATGCGGTCGGCAATCTGCGAAGCGGCAAAACGCGACCCGGGGCCGGGACGCTCCGAGGCGTCGCGCAACGCGGCGTTGAGCGCATCCAGCTCGGCGAATGCCTTGTGCCGCGCTGCCGGCAACCCATCGATGGTGCGCTCGCGCTCCACATCGCCACGGGCGGCGAGGGCATCGAACAACAGACTCGCGCCGCGGAAGGCCGTCAGCAGCTCGATGCGTGCGACGCCGTCTGCCTTCGCCTGAAGCGCGGCCCTCTCGGCACTCAGGGTTCCAAGCCTTTCACCGACGGTCGGTCCCGAACCGCGCCGTTCCGTGGGCAACAGCCAGAACGCACTCCCCGCAATGGCGATGGCGATGACGGCCGCCATCGCAACGCCGGCGATGCGGCGGCTCCTCAGCTTCTCGGTCTCGGATCGACCAGCCGTCATCCGGCGCTTCTAGCACGCAGCCGGGCAGCCGGCTGGCGACCGATTGTCAGTAGGAGAAAAGGACCGGCAACGGCGAGGTCAGGATGAGATCGCGTGTGACACCGCCGAAGATCATCTGACGGAGCCTGCTCTGGGTGTAGGCCCCTTTCACGATGAGGTCCGCGCCGAGCCCCTGTGCACGATCGATGATCGTCTGGCCTGCGGTCTTCGCTCCGGGCTTCACATGCTGGCTGGTGACGTTCAGCCCATGGCTCCGAAGCGATTCGGCGATCTCGGCCGACGACGGGCCCGGCACCATTGCACCCTCGACGCTGAACACCTCGATCGTCTCGGCTCCCGTCAGCACAGGCATGGCAAGAGAGATCGCGCGAGCACTCTCGGTCGAGCCGTTCCAGGCGAACAGAATGCGCTTGCCGACCATGCCGTCGAATCCCGGCGGCACCACGAGCACGGGACGTCCCGAATCGAACAGGGCCGTCTCGAAGACGCTCTCGGGCATCTTCGGCAAGGCCCCCGGCTGAGGCAGCACGATGAGATCGTAGGCGCGGCCTATCGTGCCGATTGCGGTCGGCCCACTGTCGTCGGCTGAACGCCATTCGGAAGCGAGGCCCTTTGCACGATCATCGAACGCCTGCTTCACGGCTGTGACGCGCTGGCGTTCCTCGGCATCCTCGGCGAGGCCGCCGCCGATCGGCGCCCCCATACCGGCATCCGCCCATGCCATGCTCATGACGCCGTAGGACGGCGGTTCCAGACCTACCAGCCGCGCTCCAAAGATGCGCGCAATCTTGGCGGCCAGATCGAATGCCGATGGATCCTCGGCCGTCCATGCCATTGTCAGGATCGACTTCATGGCTCGCCCTCCCCTGTTCGCCGAACGATACCACGGCCTCCGCGACTACGCGCCAGATGATGAAGTTGATACAATTCGAGAGTTGAATAGTCTTTTCATATCAATATCTTAAGGGCCATACCTCTACTATTCATTGAGGTTAGGGCGCATATCGGCCCCCATCGCTTGTGTCGGAAGTCCTCGGGTCCCCAGAACCCCGGATGGAAGCCTAGGGCGTAGGTCAAAGAACGTTCTTTCGCTTTTGGAGATACACATGCTGTCCATTTTCCGTCGTCTGATGAAGAACGAGAAGGGCGCCACCGCCATCGAGTACACGCTGATCGCCTCGCTGATCGCCGTCGCCGCGATCACCGCGATGACCACGGTCGGCACCAAGGTGACCAACACGCTGAACAGCGTCGGCAACTCGCTAACGCAGTAACCACGGATACGAAGGCAATCGCTTTCGAGCGAGGGCGGCCGAGAGGCCGCCCTTTTCTTTTGTGTTTGCCGATCGGTCGGCAACACCGATCGGACTACCAATGTTACACCATGGATGTTGTGACACGTCGTCGAGGCGCTACGCTTCGCCTCACGCGGCGAGCGCCGCCCCAGCCAGCTCGATCAGGTCGCCGTCATGACCCGTCGTCCGACGTCGCGGATATCCGCCTTCTTCAGATGCCTCACCGAGAATCAACGAGGTGCAACGGTCGTGGAGTACACCTTGGTCGTGACCACCATTTCCCTGGTGACGATCGTCGGCATCAACACCATCGGCGAGGCCCTGGTGGGTACTCTCGGCAACCTGATCCCGTAACAGTGTCACTGGGTGACCTACTCCACCGCCTGCTCTCGGACAAGCGCGGGACGGCCTTCGTCGAATACAGCTCGTTGACTCTGCTGCTCGCCATCGCAGCGCTCGTCTTACTCGTGCAACTCGGCGACGTCGGAGTGCCGCCGTCACGTGCCGGCAACGATACAATCGCCGGCTAGCGACGGCCATCAGGCGATCTGCTTTGCCTCCGGCACGATCCAGGCAAACCGGTCCGACAGTGCCGCAAGGGTGATCTTGTTGATGGCGTCCGCCGCGACCGTTCCACTGCCGACGGCATCAGGAAGATCGCGCGTAGCCACGGTGTCGGCAGCCACCGTGCTCATAAACCCCTGATCCGTGGCTGCCCGCACAGTCGCCGACACGCACATATGGGTCATGAACCCACCGACGATCAGGTTCTTACGTCCGATCGCGGCGAGGTGCTTGGCAAGGTCCGTTCCGGCGAAGGCATTGGGCAACGCCTTGTCCACGACGATCTCGTCGGATCGCGGTGTCAGCTCGTTGACGATCTGATAGCCGGTCGACGAGGGATTGAACGCCTTGCCCTTGCCCTGATGGCGGACATGGACGATCGGCGCCGCAGCCTTGCGGGCCTTTTCGAGAAGATGAGCCAAGGCCTCGACTGCCGGTTGAACACCGGTCAGCGGAAGCAGCCCGTCGGTATATTCCCTTTGCGCATCGATGATCAGGAGGATCCCGTCAGCCATCGTTGCCGGGGCAGGCTGTGCTCCCGCCATCTGCAGCATGGTCATCGCCATGTTCGTCCCCTCGACTACTCTACGGTTGTGTAAGCCTCGAATGCATCAACGCCCAAGGCGATCGAATTTGCAAGACCTTCGAAGGGGTGATCTACCGATCACTTCTGATTGAGCCGTAGACAGCCGCGGTGACGACCTGGTCGATGGCACTGTTCCACCGATAGCGGACCTGTCCGACCGATATCCCCAGCTTGCGCGCAAGCCGCGGCCAGGAGATGCCGCTGGCGCGCGCCCACACAAGTCGACGGTCGGCAATGTCCAAGTCGGACAACCAAGGCAGCACACGATCCAGCTCGGAGATCGAACGGGCGTTAGGCCGACGAATCGACCTCCGCCCATCGCTCCCCTTTTCGTCGACCGACGGCTCGAGCGGACCGATCGGCCAGGAAGACTGGGCTTGGGCCGGTTTCCCATAGGGAGGCATCGGCAGCCGACGCAACGTATCGGCAGCACGTTCCAAGGTCACGATAACGACGGCGCGCGCGTCGGCGAAGCTGAGGCTATCGCCCATGGCGGCATCCCCCTTTTACTTCGATCGTTTCGTTGGGATCGACGAATCTGGCGCCGACAGGCAGGCCAAGCTCGCGGGCCGCCTCCCGGGCGAGCGGCCTTGCCATCAACGGCAGGACGTCGACAGGCTGCATGCCCATCTTGACCGCCAGCAAGCGCGCTATTCGCGCGCCGTGATAGTTGGCCGCTGCGATGCGGCCGCAATAGGCGGTCGCGAAACGCCGGCTGGGAAACCGGCTCTGGAAATTTTGATAGGACATCCTCACCTCCTATCAGCAGGAGTATAGGAATCCACCGTATTGTCAATCGTACAATTCCTAGTAGACGGAAACAGCCGAAGCTGGCAAAATGCCAGCACTATGGATGCTCCCCGCAAGCTCTTGGTCGATACGCTGGCGCGTCGGTCGGATCTCGACCTGAAGAACCTTTCGCTGGCCATCGGCCGCAATCACGCCTATCTCCAGCAGTACTTGATGCGCGGTTCACCGCGCGAGTTGCCGGAATCGGCACGCCATGGCTTGGCCCCGCTGCTGGGCGTGTCCCCGGACGATTTGCGTTCGAGTTCCCCTCCGGGCGGCCGGCTCGAGGGCGATGTGCGTAGCGCCGGCCCATTGCGTGCGGCCGATCGCGCCGACTTGCCTGTCTACGCATCGGCGGAAGGCGGCGGCGGCGCCATCATCATCACCAGCGAGCCGATCGACTACGTGCGACGCCCCGAGCCCCTGTTGTCGGTGCGTGACGGCTACGGCTGTTACGTCATTGGCGATAGCATGAGCCCGGCCTATGAGCAGGGGGACCTCCTGCTCGTCCATCCAGGTCGGCCGGTTCGCCCAGGCGACGACTGCGTCTTCGTTCGCGATCAAGGTGACGGCACTCAACAGGCACTGGTGAAGCGCCTGCTGCGCAGCACCACGGAAAAGTGGCGCGTCCGCCAGTTCAACCCGGCCAAGGATTTCGACCTCGACCGCAGCCAGTGGCAGAAGGTCCAGCTCATCGTGGGCAAATACTCGCGCTAGCCGCAGGTTTGACAGTCTATAGGAATATATCCTATACTCCCTATCGCTTCAGGGCGGAGGGACCATGGAAAGAGCCTATTACCTGATCGTAGAGCGGGATGTCGGCGGCCGACGGCTGCGCATCCTTGATGACTATACAACGGCCGAACGGCTGGTCGGCGATGCCGCGGACTACGAAGCCGGAGAGTTTGCCGGGGACTGGATGGGCGGCCTGGAACTCGTCTTTGACGCGTCGGGCCATCTCGCGGGCGCCTCGAAGATCGAAGATCTCGGCTCGCTGGTGCGAGCCGAACTCGCGGTCCGCACCGACTGGAAGCGCTTGCAGGCACGCAGCGAACGATGGGCAGCGAGCTGAGCCTGCCCTAGAAAGCCATCATGCGGACGATCATCGTGGGAGGCGGCGTGATGGGCCTCAGCACGGCCTGGGGCCTTGCCCGGCAAGGCCATGAGGTCGAGCTCTTCGAACAGGGGCCTCTGCCCAACCCCCTCGCTTCGTCGATGGATGAACACAGATTGATTCGCCATCCCTACGGCGAACACCGCGGCTACGCTCGCATGATCGACGACGCCTACCGCGCCTGGGAATTGCTATGGGCCGACCTTGGCCAACGCCTGCATGCGCCCACCGGCACCCTGGCATTGAATGGCAATGGCTCGGACTGGGCGGAGCGGTCGGCGGCAACGCTGGCGACCATCGGCAAGCCGATGACGGAAATCCCCATCGACGAGCTGCCGGGCCGGTTCCCCCTGATGGACACGAAGGGCGTAAAGCGCGCTTTCTGGATCGGCAC